>CAMVAN010000015.1 GCA_947165475.1 uncultured Caryophanales bacterium
AAAATAAAAAGAAAATAGAAAACTACATTAATAAATTTTTATCTATGAAAAATCCCAGTAGGGAATTAATTGTTAATCTAATTGATAGAATAGATATTTATGAAGATAAGAGAATTGATGTAAAGCTTAGTTTTACTATAAAATAAACCTATGATACAATATGGGCGGAAGTGATTTTATGAGTATATTAACTAGTGCAAGTTCATCATCAGTTAGAAGGGGATATGATTATTATAAAAGTCATAAGGTAAAAGATATTAATCAATTAAATGATTGTGAGTTTGAGGGATATGTAGATGGTAGTAGAAAAAGTCCATATTATGTAAAAATAAATATTGAACATCCTAGAAAATCGTACTGTGAATGTCCTCACGCTAATGGAAATATAACTTGTAAGCATATGACTGCTTTATTCTTTGAATTATTCCCTGATGAAGTTGATGACTATGAATCTTGGTTAAATAGTGATTATGACGAAGATGAAGAAGATTATTATGATTATGATGATGATTATTATGATGATAGTGATTTTTATGATTATAAATTTCATACATCATTTGAAGAACCTTTGTTTTTTGATGCAGTGTTAGAAAAATTTATTAATGATTTAGATGAAAAACGTTTAAAAGAAATATTAAAAAATGAACTGAGTAAGAATAAAAAAAGTACCTTTGAATTATATTTAGAAAAAAATTATAAAAAATATTTACAATCAAATAATGATGAGTACATTTTTTTAGAGAATTTAAATAAAAAAGTTTTATCTCTAACAGGATATTATAATTATGATTATAATGATTTTGATAAGGAAATATTAAATGTAAAAGAAAAACAACGTTTAGAAAAAATATATTCAAACAAAGAGTTAAAAATTCAAATTGATAAGATATTATTAAATGAGAAATTAGCTGTTTATTCTGATTATGTTTGGTTTGCTAAATTTTATAAAAGTAAAATAGCGAAAAAAGAAATTATAAATTTTACAGAAGTCTTAACCAATTATTTAGATAGTCTAAAACATTATAGTATAAAGAATCCTGTTCCAAAGTCTAATATTTTAATTACTATTTATTTATTAAATGATTACAGTACTTCGGATATTGCTAATTCTTTATTAAAAAATGCAAAGTATTTGCAATATGTAGACTATGTAATTGAAAATAGTGATGATTTAATTAATTTATATAACGAGTTTTTGAAATTAATTAGTAAAAACTATTTTAAGAATAAAATGTATATTCCAGAAGTTTTATATTATTTTGTTTCAAAAACTAATTATGAGAATAAAGAAATAAACATAAATCATTGTTTATATAGTTATCTATGTTTGGGGCATAAAGAATATTTAGATATTTTATCTTATGATTTAGATAAAGATACAATTATAAAAATGATTGAATGTAAGACTAAAGATGTTCATCTATTAAGAAAGTTATATAATTATTTTGGTGAAGATGTAAAATTATGGAATTTATTAAAAAATACTAATTATGAATATATGTTACTTGATAATATATCATTATTGAAAGATAAATATAATGATGAATTATATAATCATTTTATAAAAGAATTCTATACTATTCTTAAAGAAGGAAAAAGTAGAGAAATATATCATAAGGCTTCTAAGTATATTTGGGCAATAAGACAGTTGAATGATGGTGAAGAATTAGTTAATGAAATAATAATCAATTTAAAAAAGTCTGAATATCAAAAATGTTCAGCGTTATTTGATGAGATAAAAATGACATTAGAAAAATAAATCTACCATAAAGGGACAAGGACATGTTTGTCCTATTCATACACGTATTATTAATCATCATGTGTATAAACATACCTATAGACCTGCATATACTTGTTCTGAAGAAAATGTTTGTAGTAATGTTCAATGTGGTTCTTGTTGCCAATTTCGATAATTTAAACAGTATGAAGCAATTCATGCTGTTTTTTTGCTTTATTTGTAGTTGAAAGATGTTCTTGTTTGTATTAATTATTTATAGATATATATATTTATGATTAGATTTTTATAAATAATTATATTTATAAGGCATGATGTAAATTGCTTGTTAATAATTGGTGTCTAATTTTGTCAGTTTACTTGATATTTTACAATTATATGTTTATTCTAATAATAGGGAGTGTGATATTATGATTTATCCGTCTATAGATAAGTTATTGAACATTGTTGATTCTAAGTATGAATTAGTTCATATTGCGGCAAGAAGAAGTAAACAAATTACAAGGGATGGATTTTTACAAATGCCTGAATCCGAGTACAAAAGCAAAAAGAATATAGGAAGGGCTCTCGAGGAAGTTTCTGAAGGATTTCTTGAGATTAAGAGAAAAGAAGACTAATCATCTTCTTTTTCTTTTTTGGGGAGGAAGTTGACAGATAAAAGAGTGTATTATATATTGAGTTTAGAGGGAGTGTTTTATGAATATATCAAAATATAAGAAATTAAATAATGGTTCCTACAATATTTATCTAGAAGATGGTCGTGTTTTATCTTTATATGAAGAAGTAATTTTAAAATATGATTTGTTATTAAAAAAGGCTATTGATATGGAGTCTATCTTTGAAATAGAAAAAGAAAATCAAAAATGGGATGTTTATTATTATGCTTTAAAACAATTAAATAGAAAGGCTTTTAGTGCAGAAGATTTAAAAGTATATTTGCTTCGTAAAGAGTATCCGTTATCTTTGGTGGAAGATATTATTAAAAAGCTTGTTGGACAAGGATATTTGAATGATTTAGTTTATGCGAGAAGCTATATTCATCAACAGATGATTACTTCTTTAAAAGGGCCTTTAAAAATAAAACAAGAATTATATAATAAAAAAATATCTAGTGATATTATTGAAAGTGAAATAGATGTTTTTTCTTTAGAGGAGCAAAATGATAAAATTAATAAAATTATTCAAAAGAAAATTAACGAAAATCATAGTAGAGGAGGATTTGCTTTAAAACAAAAAATTGTTCAAGATTTAAAAATGTTGGGATACGATTATTATATTTTTGCTCCTTTAATAGATGGTTATTCTTTTTCAAATAATCAAGAGATTGCTAAAAAAGAATATGATAAATTATATCGTAAGTATAGTAGAAAATATGAAGGAGATAAATTAGATAAAATTATTAGGGAAAAGTTATATTTAAAAGGTTTGGTATATAATGAAAAAGAAGAGTAGTGATCTCTTCTTTTTTATTTACTTTTTGCATTATCAATTAATTTTGTCATATATTCATCATATGCTTTTTTTAGTATGTCATCATTCCATGATATTTTTTTGCCTTCTCTATATGCTTTTAGTGATTCATAATATAATGCATTATTATCTTGTAGTTTTTCATCTTTTATTTTTTCTTTAATATCATCTTTTACTTTATTAAGTTTTGGTTTATCTTTTTCTCCTGTTTTTAAGATGATATGGTATCCATATTCTGTTTTAATTGGTTCTTTTGTGTATTCATCAACTTTTAATTCTTTTACAGCATTAGCAAATTCTTCAGTCATACTATCTAGTTCAAAATATCCTAAATCTCCACCATTCGTTGCTGTAGATTTATCTGTTGAATATTTTTTTGCAAGAGATGCAAATTTTTTTCCATTGTCTAATTCTTTTATTACTTTTTCTGCAGTTTCTTTTGCTTTTTTATCTGCTTCACTTTTTTCATCTTCTGTTGCATCTTCTTTTGCATCAATTGAAATTAATATATGACTTGCGCTCATTTCCCCAGTTGTTTTTTCATTATAGTATTTCTTTATCTCATCATCTTTAATATTCTTTTTCACGTAGTCTTCAACTGCTAAATTTCTTTTATATTCTAGACTTAATTTATCTCTAAGCTCTTCTTCTGAATCTACTCCAAAGTATTGTTGTAATACTGATTTATAAGTGTTTTCATCTTGCCCATAATTGGATTTAATTTGATTAATTTGTTTATCAATTGATTCAGTCTCTTTTGAGTCAGTTTTATATTTGCTATCTAGAATTGAATGATCAATCATATCTATTAGTGTAGAAATGTTATCTTCTTTTATTTTTTCATAGTATTCTGTTGCTGTAAATTTATTTTTTCCTAAACTTACGGCTACTTTTGAACCATTTTTGACTTCTATCTCTTTCCCACATCCAGTTAATAAAGTAAGTGATAAAATAGTAATTAGACCTATAATTGTTTTTCTTTTCATATTTATTCCTCCTTGTCAACTTAAATAATAACAAAAAAAAACAATTCATGCAATAAATTATGTTTATTATTAAGAAATAAAAATAGAAAATATTTTAATTATTATCTTTTATGAGTTTCTTCTTCTAATATACTAATTCCATATAACAATTGTTCTTTAATGATGCTTTTTGCTGGACTTTTTATTATTTCTTCTATCTCTTTATCTGACATATTAATCAATCTTAAATATTTAATTAATTCTTCATCTGAATTTTCCATTGTTTTCTCCTTTTTTTGATTTGTTATTATATTTTTTTTTATTATGTCAAGAAATATTATGAACCATTTTAAAATTTGACCATACAATATTTTGAGAACAATTATAAAGGAGGATAGATTATGAGTAATTGTAATTCTTCAAATAATTCTACTTCTGCTGGCGCTATTGTACTTGTTTTATTTATTCTTTTAATTATTATACTTGGAAGTTATATTTAGTTCTTAAAAAGATTCCTTTTTTTAGGAATCTTTTTCATATGTAATTTCGTTTTGCTTTAATAGTTTTGAATTATTATTATTTAGAATGTCTTTAATAATTTGTTCATTATTTTGTATTGATACAAAATTGTTTTTTATATTTTTAATAGTTATTGATTCAGTAATATCTTCTTTGTTTGTTATTCTTAATTGATAATATTTGGGAGTAATGTCATTTTCATTAAATTTATAGATTAAGTTATTAATACTATTTGTTATTTCTGTACTATTCCAATTTTCTATCATCAAGTCTTTTTCGATATTATATATTTTTAAATGTATCAAGTCTTCTTCTTTTAAAAGCCTTTCTTTAATGATATTTCTCATCTTATCAAATGATGTATTTATTGATATTTTACAATGAGTAGATGTTTTTTTTGTTATTTCTTTTTTTAGTTTTTTTTCAATGTATTTTAAAAAACTTTTTCCTTTTACATAGTCATCTTTATAAGTATCAGTTATTTTTTTGTTAGAATATTTTACATAAAAATAATAATTATTATTTTCTTTGGAAGATAATTTTATTGTAAAAACTGTATTTTTATATTTAATAGGTGACTTTTCTAAATTTAATTTATTATATTTTTTTTCAATATAATCATTTAATTTTTTTTCTACTCTGTTTGTTATAAATAGGTCTTGCTTTTCATTTATAATAATTAGACCAAAACATACAAATACAAATGTAAAAAAAATAGATCTTTCTAATACTAATTTTGTTTGTTTATCCATATTATCACGTATAATTAATCTTAAGGGAAATATCCTTTTGATTGATTCCTTTCATTTATATTTTTCATTATATATTTTATAATATTTTTATATTAAATTCTAGTAATGTTTATAAAATAATTTTTTTCATTTCACATTCCATTCTTTATTGAATAAAAAAAAGATATTTGAGTTTAGGTAAAAATAATTCTTGTCATAGAAAAAGTGAATTTGTGTTTTCCACAGATTCACTTTTTTGGCCTAAAAATAAGGAAAAATTTCTGAAGGTGTCAATCAACCAACTACTAAATTTGTAATGGATATGCAATTTGGGTTAGCTAAGAGCGGAAGCTGTTTAATATCAGAAATAGCTAGATCATTAAATGAAAGTATAAAGTTAAACTATACTATTGAAAGGTTATGTGATAATTTATCTAATATGTATGATGATGAATTAAACATTATTTGGAGTAAACTATTTTAAAGAAGTAAAAAGAAATGTTGATTTAGATAGAGTAATAGATGCATCTAGTCAAGATAAAAGAATTGTAAATGGATATCATGTATGTGAAGCTACAGTACTTACGAAGAATGAAAAACAACCTTTGAGTATCTAATGCCAGATATATTCTTGTAAAAGTAAAAATTTTTTAAGTAAGAATAAATACACAATGGAAATCATAAAAAGAGCAGAAGATTTAGTAGGAGATAATTTTATAGGAGTATTTGACAGAGGATATGATGATAATAAGATAATTCATTATATGAGTAGGCATAAAATTGTCATAAAACTAGAAGATAAAAGAAATTTAATTTTTAAAGGAAAAAGACATAGTGTAGAAGAAATATCTAAGGGAAGAAAAGGTAAAATAAAAATGAAAGCATTGTTTGATGATAATGAAGAAAAAGAATTGATAATATCATATACAAAAACAAAATTTCCATATTATAAAAAAGAATATACATTGGTAATAGTATATGGTTTAAGTGAAGACCATCTAATGAAATTATTAACAAATATAGAATATGCAGAAAAGGAAGATGCAATAAAAATAGTAAGACTATATTTATCTAGATGGAGAATAGAAGAACATTTTAGAGGAAAAAAGCAAGAATATGATTTTGAAAATATGAGAGTTAAAATCAATGACTTACAATATACTTTGGATATATGGCAATGTTAAGTGATAAAAATGATAGAGAATTATTAGTAATAAACATAATAGAAGTAAGTAAATCATTAAGAGAAAAAAAATCATAGTATGGTTTTCTCAAATGGCAATAGGAATAAAAGAAATATTAAAGTATTGTCATACAGGGATAAAAGAATGGCAATAAATAAAGCATAAGAAAAAAATAAAACAACTACAATTAGCTCTCTGAAGAAAACTAATGCAGTATTCAAAAAAAGAACATAGAAGTATGTTCTATATTGGCGTTCATAGATTTTAAATTTTATTATTGTATGAAAAAACTAATAAAAAATGTGAAAAAAACTTAAACTCAAATAATATTGCGTTTTGCTATATGATGTATTATAATTTGTTATAGGATATAAAAAAACATATATAATGAGGTAGGGGTTGTTATGCCTAATAAAAAAAATGGTTTTACTTTAGTAGAGTTATTAGTAACAATTGTTATTTTAGGTATTATTACTGGGTTATCTATTCCTTTGATAAGAAATATTCAGTCTTCTCATGAAAAGAGACAATATGAAACATATCGTGATAGTTTAGAATATGCTTCTAAAATATATCTTGATTCTTATGAAGAAGATTTATTTGGTCATGATGATATTGGATGTGCAATTGTATCTTATCAGCAGATGAAGGGTAAAAAATTAGTAAAAGATATTCCTATTGATGGAGTTAGTTGTGATACAAGTGAAACATTTGTTAAAATTATTAAATTTGATGGTCAATATACTTATCAGTCTAAAATATCTTGTGGAACTGTTAAAGAAGATGGTAGTGTATCAAAAGAAGTTGAGATTCCTGAAGGAAATGTAATTGATAGTACTTATTGTGGTTTAACTGTAGATACTCGTATTAGATTTAATTTTACTCCAGAAAATAGTCCTATACCAAATGTTAAACGAAAAAATATAAAATTAGTAATAGATAGTAATACTGGTATTAATTCTCAACCAATTATACAATATGCTTTTAGTGATACGGAAGATTTGTCTCATATGGTAACGGAGTGGAAACGTTTAGATTTAAATATTCCTTCTAAAAAGAAACAAAAAGCTGTAATTTTAAGTGGTAATACTGTAAAAGTTTCTTCTGATTTTATAACTCCTAAGAATTATAGTGGTAAATTATATTTAGTGTTAAAGATTGGTCGATTACAAGATTTAGGTGGTAATAATTGGACAAATACTGATAATGATATTGTATCTAGTGGATATTATGCAGTAGATAATCAAGCTCCACAACTTAATGATTCTGAAATAAAATATTCAAAACCTTTTCATAGAAAAGTAACACCTACATTAGATTTTAAGGCAACAGATAATTTAACTAGTGAAAGTGATTTAAGAATGTGTATTTCACAGGATACTGCTACTGATACTTGCTCAAAGAATATAACATATATCAAAAACAAAACTCATAATTGGGTTACTTATAATAAGAATAAAGTGTTACCTGTTATGGAAAATGCTTCTAATGGAGAAAATCATAATATATTTATTAGTGTTGCAGATCAAGCAGGAAATTATGTTACTCAACAATTTGTTTATTATCAATCTCTATCAGATTATTCTATTACATATAATTTAGATGGTGGAATACATGGAGCTAGTCATCCTGAAATAGTAGATTTTGGGGAAGAATTTACGGTTAGTTATCCATCTAAGACTGTTACACCTAAATTTGTAAATGATGTTGGAGCAACTATAGATTATTCATCATCAACTGTATCAAAGAGTGGAGAACAAGTTCCTTATACATTTAGTGGATGGAATATAAGTGGGATGGATGAGTCAACACATACATTTGGTTCTAGAACATCAAATAATATAGAAGAAAGTAGCGTTTTAGAAACTCAATTTAAAAATCTTAGAGAAACATCAAATGGAGTTCTTTTTGAAGCTACATGGACTCCTCCTAAAATTGTTTTACCTAAAGTCTATAAAACTGGAAATACTTGTAAGTGGAAATCTACTGGTAATTATGAATGGGATTCTGGAGGAAAATATACTCCAATTGCTGTAGGTGGAGCAACAGCTAGAACAATTACTGCTTCTTGTTCTCCTAATACTTATATTATTAGTTATGATAGTAATGGTGGAAGTGGAACAATGAGTAGGACAAGTTGTGTTTATGGAAATACTTGTAATTTAAGAAACAATACATTTACAAAAACAGGATATGAATTTAATGGTTGGTATACAGCAGCTAGTGGAGGAAATAAAGTAACTAGTTTAACAGTAACACAAAATACAACAGTTTATGCTCATTGGAAACCAAAAGAATATAGTATTACTTATGATGTTAAAGGAGGAATTAATCCAGCTACTAATCCTGTAAAATATACAGTTAATACAGATACATTTACTATATCTAATCCTACCAAATCAGGGTATATATTTGCTGGGTGGACAGGAAGCAATGGTGCAAACCCAGAAAAAACAGTTAAAATCCTAAAGGGATCAACTGGAAACAAACATTATACTGCTAATTGGGAATCAAATGTAAATTGCAAATTAAAAGTATCAGGAACAAAAGGAAATAACAACTGGTATGTTAGTGATGTAACTATATCATTTGAGTCAAAAACAGGAACAAAATATGGAATAGGAACATCACCCACACCAAACTATAATTCCGTATCTAGTACAACGATGAAAAATGATGGAACAAAAACATATTATGGATATGTAAAAAATGGTGCAAGTGAAGATAAATGCTCTATAACTGTAAAAAGAGATGCAAAAAAACCGACTTGCAGTGCAGATGATAATACAACATGGAAAAATAGCCGAGTAACTGTATTTTGGGGATGTTCTGATTCAACAAGTGGTTGCATTACAGAAAATGTTGGTTCAATAACTTTAAATGATAAAGGAGTGGCATATGGTTATTTATCTGAAATTAAAGGAAAAGGATCATATACAATCACAGATAATGCTGGAAATAGTAGAGATTGTCCATACAAGGACGTGAATGTATATTATGATACATTAGAACCACCATGTGATATAGGCTATGAGGAAACATCAAATTATTACTATGCAATTAAAATAAATGATTGGGATAGAGCAGGTGCTGATAAAGAGGCTGTATATATAGGACCTTCTACAAAAAATCCTAAAACCTTTACAGAAAAAATATATAATACAGAATTATCTGGTACTGCTGGAACACTATATGCCTATGAAAGAGATGAAGCAGGGAATTATTGTACAAGAACAGTTAAATATTCAAAATATAATTTAGCTGGATATACAAGGGTTGGAACAAGCGATTATTATTATCAAAAACTTTCTCCAACAGTATATCAAGGACCTAAATAAAATAAAGAAAGTAAATGCTACTTTTTTTATTTTAGCATTGAAAAAGGTTGCTTAAATTGTTACGAAGATTAATATAAATTTAAAGCAAATTGTAGTGATTATTAGATAAATATACTATATAAAATGATATTATTAATTATCTATAATTAATCATCTTTTAATATATAATTTAATTATTGAAATAATTATATCTCTTTTTATTTTTTCTTAAGTTGTTGATTATTTTCAGTTGTTACTTTTCTTTTTTCAATATATCTAATAGCAAACTTAGTAGAAGAAGGATTCAAGTTAATATCATTGGAAATATATAAAGATTTATTTGAAGTTATACTTACCAATAATGGACATGAATTCTTTGATGTAAATAATATAGAATGTATTCAGTCTACAGGTGAATATATATCACATTTATTTTTTTGTGATTCACATGTATCATTTCAAAAAGGTAAGCTTGAAAAGAATCATGAATTTATATGATATATCTTGCCAAAAGAATCTTCATTCAAAAATATAAATCAAAATGATTGTAATTTAATGATGAACAATATTAATTCTGTATATAGAGACTCTTTAAATGGAAAATCACCATATGAAGTTATGTTTTTTTTATTACCTTTTAAACGTATTTTATATCAATGGTTTAATTAACAAAAGAATTTATTCTTCTTAAACGAGTAAAAAATGTGCAGTTTCTTACGAAAATATACATTTTGGATTGTAATCAACATAATTGTTCACTTTATTTAGAGTTTAATGTTTTTTTGATAATCATCAATGTTTATAAAATAATTTTTTTCATAAAAAAATAATTGTTCTTTTGTTCAAAGTATGTTAGAATGTTTAATAGATTATAATAGAATAAATTGGTGGTGTTTTTATGAAGATACAGCGTGGGATTGTAGAATATAAGGGAAGAAATGATATAGAATGCATGTATGCTGTTACTGATGATAAAAAAGTATATTATTTTCTAGACTCAAAAGATGAAAAGAAGTTTTCCAATGGGTCACGTTTGGCTTCTACTGTTTTGTTAGAAGTTGTTGACGCGGAGGCTCCTAAAAGTCATATTGGTGTTTTAGGAGAAAATGGGGAAGAGTTAATTGCATTTACTCATCGTGAAATAGTTCCTATTAATGAAGAAAATTCTGAAATATTACTTGCAAAGTTAGCTGATCCTGTGACACCTTGCGTAGTTGAAGCTAATAAAGCTAAAAATGATCCTACCTTAGCAACTAAGCTAGTTTCTAACCAAGCTCAGATAAAAGATAAAATGAAAAGTAGAATGGGAACAGATGGAATATTTTTATTTCATAATCAATTTCTTGAAGCTACTGTTTATGATATTAGCGGACGTAATTTAGCGGGTGATGGCTATTATAGTTTTATTGGATTTTCTAAAGGTAAATTGTTTTTTAGTTTAAATACTGCTGATAGTGAAATTATTGAGACTTCTTTATTCCCAATTGATGAAAATACTACTGATTCTTCAATTAATGTTGAAGAAGCTGTTATTGAAAAAGATGTTGTTGAAAGTGCTTTGGAAAATAGTTATGATTTACCTCCAATTGTTGACCAAGATTCATCTTCTGATGGTGAACAGGCTTTATCTTCTCTTGAAAAAAGTGATGGTTTAAGTAGTGATGATAATTTTAGTGATTCAGTCCCTTCTGAAAAAGAAAATACTATTGAATTGGATGCTTCTGATGATGTGAATATAGATGAAGAAAAAGATGATGTTCAGTCTGTAGAAGAAGAATTATTTGATTTAGATGAAAAAAATGATAAAGATACTATTGAAAATAATAATGATAATGAGCAATCAAAGAAAGATGTAGCTTTTCCGTTTCCTATAGAAGATGAGAATGATAGCAAAACTGTAGAAGAAGAAAAGATAGATACAGATAGAGAAGAAACTGATGATTTTTTACCTGAAATTTCTGAAAATACTGATTCCTTAGATAATGAATTGTTTGACTCTAATGAAGATAATGATGTGGATGTTGTGATTGATAATGCTGATTCTTATGATTCTAATTATTATGAAGATAGTGAGTCTATACAAGATGTTTCTTATGATCGTTCTTTTGATAATTCTCTAAATAGTAATATTGGAGATGTTGCTAGTTTTATTAGTAGATTAATGGAAAGACACAAGGATATATTATTAACAAATAAGAAATTATTGCAATCAAATCAAAATTTAAAAAGTAGTCTAAAAAAAGTTACTGATTCTAAAAATGATATTTTACGCAAAAATGGTATGATGGAGCAAAAAATAGAAATGCAAGAGCAAAGAATAAAAAAGCAAGAAGTAAGAATTACATCGCTTATGGATCGCTTGCAAGAATTAGATGGTAAAAATCAAGAAATGTCTAGCCGAATAAATAGTTATCAAAAAGAATTGAAAAATTATAGTTCGCAGAAAGCAGAGCTAGAAAAGGTTTTAAAAGATGCTAAAGAATTTTTGAAAGATGATTCTTATCATTTTAATGATGATGATGATTATAGCTTTGCTGCTTAGTTTTTAGTTTCTTATTTTGATTGTTTTATAATAGAAGGACTTAATTATTAATATTAAGTTTTTTCTTTTTCTATTTATTGGTTTTTTATTATAAATGTGATAGAATAATAATGATTTTGAGAGAGAAGTGATGATATGTTAGAGATTAAAAATCTTAGTTGTTCAGTCGTTGATAATGATATTTCTATTTTAAATGATTTTTCATTAACTATAAAAGAAGGGGAAGTACATGTAATAATGGGGCCTAATGGTACTGGAAAAAGTACTTTAGCTAAAGTTATTATGGGTCATTATAAGTATAAAGTTTTAGATGGAGATATTTTAATAGATGGAGAAAGTATTTTAAATTTGGATGTTGATTTACGAGCTAAAAAAGGTTTATTTTTATGTATGCAAGATCCAATCTCTATTGATGGTGTTAGTAATAGTGAGTTTTTAAGAACGGCTAAAAATTCTATTACAGGTAGTAAAACAAATCTATATTCATTTATACAGGATATGGAACAGGCTATGCGTGATGTTTGCTTAGATTCTAGTATGATGCATCGTTCTTTAAATCAAGGCTTTAGTGGTGGAGAAAAAAAGAAAAATGAAATATTACAGATGAAGTTTTTAAAGCCTAAATATATTATTTTAGATGAGCTAGATTCTGGCCTTGATGTTGATAGTTTGCGTATTGTGTGTGAGAATATAAACAATTATATGAAAACTAATAAAGATTGTTCATTACTAATTATTACCCATTATCCTAGAATATTAGAATATTTAAAGCCAGATTATGTTCATATATTAAAGGATGGATCTATACAACATACTGGAGATATCAATTTGGCATTTGATGTGGAAAAAAATGGTTATTCTAGTATTAATAACCTATCTGGAGATGATTCATTTGAATAAAATATTGTATGTAGTAGATTCCAATTCTAAAAAAGATTATCATTATGACATAACAAGTGATACTATAATTTATCATTTTTCAATTAATAGTACTATTAAAGTTGATATTAATATCATTAATGAAGGTGTTCAATTGTATTATTATTATAATAATATTAATTATGATGATAATTCTTTTTCTATTCAAGTTCACCATTTAAATCAATCTACTCATAGTGAGTTATTTATACATGGAGTTAATGTTTTAAAAAATAGATTACATTATAATGTAGAAGGAATTGTGGATAAAGACTTTTCTAATTGTATTTGTAATCAAGAAAACCAGATAATAAATTTAAAGTCTGGTAAAAGTACGATTTGTCCTATTTTAAAAATTGATAACTATAATGTAGATAGTAATCATAGTGCATATATTGGTAGATTTAGTGAAGAAAAATTATTTTATATGATGAGTCGTGGTTTAACAAGGAAAGACTCTTATCGTTTATTATTAAATGGTTTTTTACTTAATAGTGATAGTCTAGATGCTTCTAAAATTGTGGATTTTACAAAAGAGATTAATAAAATTTAGGAGGATATAAAATGAATCGTGAAGATTTTCCAATGCTTAATAATAATCTTATTTATTTTGATAATGGGGCAACTACTTTAAAACCTAAGCAAGTTATAGAGTCTATGAATAGATATTATTTGGAGCACACTTCTAATATTCATAGAGGAGATTATGATGCTGCATTAAAGACAAATATGGAATATGATCAGGTTCGAGATATTGTTGCTTCTTTTGTTAATTGTGATAGTAGGGAAGTAATATATACTAGTGGGGCTACGATGTCCTTGAATTTGGTTGTTTTTGGATATATGAAAAAACATTTGAAAAAAGGAGATGTAGTTTTACTTAATAAAGGGGAACATGCCTCTAATATATTACCTTGGATACGGTTACAAGAAGAAATTGGAATATGTATTCAATTTGTTCCATTAGATGAAAAATTTGAGCTTACATTGGATAATATAAAAAAATACGTTACTTCTGAAACAAAAGTAATTAGTTTAGCTCATGTAAGTAATGTACTTGGAGATGTTCGTGATATTTCATCTATAGGTAATTTTTGTAAAGAACATAATATTATTTTTAATGTTGATGGGGCTCAAAGTGTTCCGCATATGAAAGTAGACTTTAAAAATAGTAATATTGATTTTTTAAGTTTTTCTGGCCATAAAATGTGTGGACCTACTGGGGTAGGAATATTAGTTGGAAAATATGAATTATTAAAAGACATGGATCCTGTTTTTTATGGTGGAGGAATGAACTCTTTTTTTGAAGATGATTTTTCTTATGAATTAAAAGATGTGCCGATTAAGTTTGAAGCTGGTACTCCTCCTATAGCGGAAGTTATTGGACTTGGAGAAGCAATTAAATACTTAGATAAAATTGGTATGAATATTATTAATGAATATGAGAAGAAATTAAAAAAATATTTAGTTTCAAAATTAAAAAGTATTCCAAATATTATTTTGTACAATGAAAATACTGATAGTGGTATAATTGCTTTTAATATTGATGGCGTTTTTGCTCAAGATAGTTCTGTTTATTTAAATCATTATAATATATGTGTTCGTTCTGGTAATCATTGTGCAAAGATGTTAAAAGATGAAATTAATGTTAAAAATACTGTTCGGATTAGTTTGTATTTTTATAATACTTTTGATGAGATAGATAAGTTAGTAAATGTTTTAACAAATAGTGAAGATATATTCAAAATTGTTTTATAGGAGGGTTAATGGATAGTAATTTAAGAAGAGAAATAATATTGGAAAATTATCAAGAGCCTTTAAATAGAGGATTAGTCGAAGATGAAAGTTATTTAAAGGTTAATACCAATAGTGAAAGTTGTATTGATAATTTAGATTTTATGATGAAGATTGAAGATAATGTTATTAAAGATATTCGATTTGATGGAGAGGCATGCGCTATAAGTACTTCAGCAAGTTCTATTATGATTCAAACCTTAATTGGAAAAACAGTAAAAGAAGCTAAAGATATTCTAAATAATTATAAAAATATGATTCAAGAAAAAGAATATGATGAAAAATTATTAGGAGAACTTATAGTTTATGATGAGATTAGTAAGCAACCAAATCGAATAAATTGTGCACTATTGCCTAGTGTTGCGGTTGAAAAAATGTTGGAAAAATTAAATTAGGGGATAGGGAGGTTTTTTATGAATTATGATAAATCAAATATTTATCTTGCTAAAATACGCTATTTAAATAAGGATAAAGGGGAATTTAATACTGATATAGATGTTTATACCTTTCTTCAAAAAAATGGAAAACGATATGTAAACTTATTTCATCCTGAATTAGATTATCCAGTTTATAAGCTCGCTTATTCAAAGTATAATAATAATGGAGATTCAAATGGTGTATATTTATCAATTGTTCAAGGAAAAATTCTAAATGGGTATTCTTATGTAGTACAACAAGAAAACTTCAGAAATAAATTTGAAACAATTTATGATATTGAGCAATTTATGCTTAATTCACCAAAACTTTATTTTTTTGATAGGATAGATGTTATAAATAAAAGAATTAAGTTAATGGAAGCTGGAGAATTAAAAAATGATTCATTTAGTTTACAAAAGTATCGTTTATTTCAAAAAATGGATGAAGAAAATTATTGTAATTTTATGAATAGTATAAATGTTGAAGATAGTAGAGGGGCTCAAAAAAAGAAATAGAGGTGAAAGGATGGAAGTTATTGGAATCGATTTAGAAAAAGTAAAGACCATTTCTTCTATCAAAAACGAAGATAATTGGGTTTGTAGGTATAGAGAGAAAAGCTATAAAAATTTTGAAAAATTAGAGATGCCTAATTTTGGACCAGATATTAATTTGGATTTTTCTAAAATTATTTATTATAAGAATAATGAAAAAGATCGTATGATTCAGGATGATTGGAACAATGTTTTAAAACCTATTGTTGATGAATTAGACTCAGTTGGAGTTATAGAGTCAGAGACTCATATGGGTGGAATGGGTGTTCAATATGAAAGTGAAGTTATTTATCATTCTATGTTAAAAGAAATAACTGAAAAAAAAGTAATCTTTACTTCAATTGAAAATGCAATGAAAGATTATCCAGAGCTTGTTAAAAAGTATTTTGGAAAAATTGTTTCAAATGCTGATAATAAATTTGCTGCTTTAAATGGAGCTGTTTTTTCTGGAGGAAGTTTTATTTATGTTCCTCCTAATACAAAGCTAGATCGTCCTTTACAAAGTTATTTTCGTATTAATAGTCGAAATATGGGGCAGTTTGAGAGAACATTAATTATTGTAGATGATAATAGTGATTTGCATTATATAGAAGGCTGTACAGCTCCTACTTATAGTGAGAGTAGTTTACATGCTGCTGTTGTAGAAATATATGTTGGTAAAAATAGTAAATGTCGCTATTCAACTGTACAGAATTGGGCTAATAATGTTTATAATCTTGTTACAAAAAGAGCTTTGGTAGATGAAGCTGGTACAATGGAGTGGATTGATGGAAATATTGGTAGTAAGGTTACTATGAAATATCCAGCTTGTATTTTAAAGGGAAATTACTCAAAAGGGACTTGTATTACTATTAGTGTTGCTGGAAAAGGACAAATTCAAGATACTGGAGCTCGTATGATTCATATTGGTAACCATACTATAAGTAATATTATTTCTAAAAGTATAGCAAGAAACGGAGGTAATGCTACTTATCGTGGGAAGACTGCTATTTTATCTAGTGCCAATGATAGTGAAGCATCTGTTAAATGCGATACTTTAATATTAGATGAATTTTCGAAAAGTGATACGATTCCTGTTAATACTTGTGATAATCAAACTAGTTCAATTGAACATGAAGCATCTGTTTCTAAGATTAGTGAAGAAAATTTATTTTATATGATGAGCCGTGGTATATCTAGAGAAAGAGCAATGGATTTAATTATTCTTGGTTTTATTGAAAAGTTTCGTGAAGAATTACCGATGGAATATGCTGTTGAATTGAATCAATTAATAAAAAGAAATTTATAAGAAGTTGTTTTTTTACTTCTTTTTTTTATTGAAAATATTATTTTTCTAATGAGATTATTATTTTTTGTGTTTTTCTTTCCTTTAATTGATAAAAAGCTTGATTTGCTTGTTTTATTTATTTGTTTTAATATACTCCCAGAAGGGAGGTGGAATATGCTAAATCAAATAATTTTAGTTGGTAGGTTAACAAGAGATATTTCAGTTAATCGAAGTGAAAAAGGGGTTAAGGTTGCTACTATATCATTAGCAATACCTAGGAGTTTTAAAAATAGTGAGGGGTCTTATGATACAGATTTTATAGATTGTATTGCTTTTGATACTGTCGCTGAAAATACTAGTGAATATTGTAGTAAAGGAGATATTGTAGGAGTAAAAGGAAGAGTTCAGTCAAGGGTTGTAGAAAAAGATGATAAAAAAGAGTACTGTACAGATATTATTTGTGAAAAGATTACTTTTCTTTCTAGTAGAAAGCAAGATGAAGCATCATAGTGATGCTTTTTTCTTTATAAAACACTCCAAAAGTGTCATGCGATAATTTTTTGTAATTATGACGGTTATCTTGGAAGGATGATATCAAATGAGTTATATTTCTATATATTTATTAGAAGAAATTGATGTAAATTTATATAAAAATTATGATGAATTAGGTGATTTTTCAATACTTTTGAAATTTGGGATGGACAAGGGGTTAATAAAAGTAGGATTAAATAGTTTTTATGAAGATTTAGAAAAAGGCAAAATTATTAAAATCAAAAGGAAATAATGAGACTATTGCTATAGAAGATAGTTCTTATTTTATTTGCAAATGTTTTTTCTAATCAAAAGTCTAATATAAATGGATTTAAAATAAATAATTAGTTTATTTTTTCTTGTAATGCATAGTTAACCTATTCTTGCCTTTTTTTCTTTTCTATGATAATCTCATTTTGGAGGTTAAGGTAAGGTTTATGAAATGTTTTTTAAAATTTTATTATGAAGAAAATGGCCAAGTAGGTAAAATATCGAATACATATTTAATTGATAGAAATAAGTTTATTGTTAAGACTTTTATAGAAAAGGAAATGAATCAAAGGGAAGAAATAATTTGTACTATTAAATTATCTGATTCAGATTTGGCTTTTATTTATAATAATATATTTTTATTTTTAGAAGAAAATAAAAATTTAATGTTAGATGAATATTACTATTATTCTTTTGGAAATCTTAATATTGATAATAAAGATTATATTTATTATGATAATGAAAAATTATTTAATATGGTTTTTTCTATTTCAGAACACTTAAAAGGAACTCATACTGAGTGTAGTAGAGGTTTTTTAAATAGATATAATAAGTCTTCACAGACAATTTATAAGAAAAAGATGAGATTTGATAAAGGGAAAAAATAAATAAAGTATTTTTCTTTTTTTTTGTATATGTTATACTTCTTATGAAGATAGGTGATTTACATGAAATTAGTTTATAATGCTAAACAACTTTCAGTTGGACAGAATGTTTCTAGTAAGATTATGAATTTTTTGAGTGATTACTATCAAAATATAGATAAAAATATTACTAAAATGATTAATGATTCTTATGATAGTAAAGTTGATTTAAGTGATACGTTATCAATAGATGGATTTAAAGGGATATTTGATGATATTAATCGTTTTTTGGACGAGAGTGATAAGTTAGCTTGTAAACAGGCATTGTTAATTGACCAATATAATCGTGGAGGATTTAACTCTTATATTTCTTCAGCTGATGAGATGTTAAAAAGTGAGTTGTATGCGAATAGTAATCTTGTAAATCCTGATACAGGTGCCAAAGTTTTAGCAACAGTCGGTATGGGGGTTTTTAAGTTTGGAGAAGGTTTTTTCGGCTTTTTTGAAGATATAGGGGATGCTGTTTTAACTGCAGGGAGTTTTGTATCTAGATTAGCAGGTAACAAAAAGTTGTCTAATGACTTAAATAATTTTTCTCAAATTGATATTTCACAAGGTTTATTTGAAAATAATGCTGCATTCCAGTGGATAAGTGATAATAGTTATTTTGACAAAGATAGTAAGTATGCTAATGGATGTAAATTTTTAGGAAAACTTGCTGGAGCCTATGTTACAGGAAGAGGTGTATCTAAACTATATAGTGTATTTAATAAAGGAAAGGCTGCAGAAGAATTAGCTGCTTCGGCTACTAAAGTATCTTTAAGAACGACAAAAGGTATTGATGCTATTCGAGCTGAGGAAATAAATGTTCGAAATCAAATGAAAAATGGTTCAGGATTTCGTTCTAGTTTGATTAATGGAACTATAGTTACTGCTGCAACATTAGGACTTACAAAATTTGTATCTTCTCCTGCCTCTAAGGCTATTGGTCAAAAATTAGCTTCTACTGGTTTTGGTACAGCTGTATCTGTCTTAGATAATAAAATTGATGATACTTTATCTACTGGAGCAAAAAATATGTTAGGAAAATCAGCTAATATATTTGCTAAAACTGTGGTAAATGATTTTAAGACTCAGACTACGGATTTGGTATCAAATGATGGTAATATAAAGACTACAAATGATCAAGTTGCAGAAACTGCTTCAAAAGCTGGATTAGATATTATATATGAGACTAGCAAAGAAGTTTTAACTTCATCATAAATAATAGGAGGTGTTTGTATGGCTTTTGAAAAAATGAATTACTATAAAGAAGGAGAGTTGCCAACTTATGGGGATTGTGACAATTATCAATTTTGTAAAAATGTTTCTCAATTTAGACCATTAGATGTTTCTGCAATAAAGAGCTCTATTTTGAATGATTTTGAATCATTAATTGATTCTTGTGATAGTTCTAATCAGGCTTTAAGTAATGATTTAGCTCAGTTAGAAACTGAATGGGGAACTAATTTTATATCAATAGATAATAGAGATGCAAATATTATTGATGTTTCTAAATTTTCTCCATCAATTAATAAAATTATGGAGGAAATAAATAATCAAAAAAGTAGATTTGAAAATTTTATTAATTATATTATGAATATTACTGATGGTATTAATCAATATTTAGATAAGTTGGAGAATAATTCCAATACTTATTCATCTTTAATATCTCAGTATAATGACTTGGCAAATGAATATAATTCTCTTGTAAAGCAATATAATTCCTTGGTTAATAGTACTAGTCCAGATACTTCAAGATTATCATCTATAAAATCTGAAATGAATTATAAAGATAATCATATGACTAGTTTAAGAAATATAATTAATATGTATGTTGAGTTACCTTCTCCGGATGGGACTTGGTGTTTGCAGAATGGGGTATAGTATTATGAATGTTGTAATTGATTTTTATAGAGATAATTATTTGAATGGTGTAAATAAATTATTACAAGAGAATTTTTCTTTAGTTAAAGATAATTTTCATAGTGATTTTTTTTATGAACTGGTTGCTTTATGTGGAGGTGAAGTGGTTGGATATACATTACTTACAAAAGTATATGATCCTATAAAAAAAAGAAATAATTTTTATGTTGATTATGTATGTGTTTCTAGTAATTATCGTAGGATGGGAATTGGAAAGATGCTTTTAAATGAAGCGTATCGGATTGCTAAAAGTAATAATGCTTTATATCTTCAATTAACTTGTAGTAGGTTTCGTATGGCTGCGCATGCTTTGTATTTATCTTGTAATTTTGCCAAAAGAGAATCTGATATTTTTCGAAAGGAGATTATATGATTTTAGATATTATTAATAAAAAGCGTTTAGGATTGGAATTATCTTATCAGGAATTAAGTCAAGCTTTCAATGGTTTTTTAAATGGGGATGTATATGATTATCAAATGTCTAGTTTATTAATGGCTATTTGCATTAATGGTATGACGGATGATGAAATCTTTTCTCTGACTAAAATATTTATTGATAGTGGTGATGTTCTTGATTTTTCAGATATCCCTGGAATAAAGGTAGATAAGCACTCTACTGGTGGAATAGGTGATAAAACGACCCTTGTTATTGCTCCAATTGTTGCTTCTTGTGGAGTTCCTGTTATAAAAATGAGTGGTAGAGGGTTAGGTTATACGGGTGGTACTATTGATAAGTTAGAAAGTATACCAGGATATCGGGTTGATTTGAGTGATGAGGAAATTATCAAACAAGTACATGATATTAACTTAGTTGTTACTGGACAAACTGCTGATTTGGTTCCAATGGACAAAGCTATTTATGCATTAAGAGATGTTACAGCTACTGTTTCTTCTATTCCATTAATAGCCTCTAGTATTATGAGTAAAAAAATTGCTGGTGGTTCTGATAAAATATTAATTGATATTAAAGTAGGTAATGGAGCTCTTTTGACTAATGAAGAAGATGCAAAAAAATTAAGTGATTTAATGATAAAAATAGGAAAAGTTTACCATAAAGAAGTTAGAACTATGATAAGTGATATGAATGTTCCATTAGGTAATAGGATTGGAAACAGCTTAGAAGTTTTAGAAGCGATTGATGTCTTAAAAGGAGAAGAAAAAAATAATAATTTTGTAGATTTATGTTTTGATTTATCTTCCGAAATGATTAGTATGGGATTAAATATTTCCAAAGAAGATGCACTTCAATTGGTTAATAAAAGTATTGAAGATCAGTCTGCTTATGCAAAATTTGTGGAAATGGTAAATTATCAAAATGGAGATATTTCCAAAATTAAGGTTGGCAAGAATCAATATCAGGTATTGGCTAAAAAAAGTGGAGTTTTAACAAAACTACATGCATTAGAACTTGGAAAATTATCGTTAGCTTTAGGTTCTGGAAAAGTGTATATTGATGATAAGATTGATTATAGTGTTGGGATATATTTAAAAAAACAATTAGGTGATTTAGTAAAAAAAGGAGATGTATTAGCAGTACTTTATTATAACGATAAGCTTCCTAAAATAGAATATAATAAAATATTTACTATAGATTAGTTTACAAAATATTACATTTTTATTCTTTTTATATTTTCTTTTTTTTCTTTTTCGAAAAAAAGTATTTTAATTTTTTAAATTTATGTTATAATGTCTTTATAAGATAAGGAGAGTTTTTATATGGAAAAAATTTATATGGAAGAAAGTAAAAAACAAAAAAACAGTTTATTTAACTTCTCAGTTGTATTATCATTTGTTGTTGCTATAATCGGTATTTTTTCAATTGGTTTATTTGGAATTGTGACTTCTCAAAAAAATGGACTTATTAGTTATGCAGCACCTCTTACAAGTGATACATTTAACTTTGTTAAGGCAGATGCACCTTTAGGGAAAATCGCATCTAGTAATAGTTCTGGCGGTGGTATATTTAGTGTTCCAAAGTATTATGCGGATACTGCTAAGACAATACCTGTATTTTGTGTAGAGTATCGAGCTGATACTGAAAATGGGGCAACATATACTAAAGGTTCGGTTATAGATGATTATGGTTTATTGTATTTATTGAATCATACTTCTGCTAATTCTGGTGTAACTGTTACAGATTATGATAATTCTAGTTTGGAAACTTATATTACTCAAGTTTCTATTTGGATGTATTTATATGAAAAAGAAAAGGCAGCTAATAATGGAACGGTTGCGACTTCTTCAAAAAATTATCTATCTGCAGATGAGCTTACTTCAATTAAAAATGCCGTAAAAATTGTAGATGTTGATGATAATAGTAAGAATTTTCAATTATCTGAAGGAACTATTTATGATACTTTTGTAAAACCACTTGTTGAATCTGCATTAAAAGCAACTAATTATGCTAGTGTTACTGTTAATGCAGCAAGTACTGATATTTCTAAAACGGACGATGAGAAATACTATCAATCTGATGTTATTACAGTTAATGGAGATCCTTCTTCTTCAATGAAAAGTTTTGATATTTCTGTTGAAGGTATTGATGGTGTTATAGTTATTAATGAAAATGGTGAGACTATTTCTTCTTTAAAGAATCTTCCAGTTGGAACTAAATTCCGTATTCGTGTTCCTGCAGAAAAAGTTACTGAAACTGCCCAAAATGCTAAAATTAGTGTTACAGGTCATTTTGATTCTTTAACAGGAAATTATTATACTCATGATGGTTTACAAAAAGTTGTTACAGTAACTGGTTCAACTATTGATGCAAAAAGTGGTATAGAAATTGAATTTGTAGGTGTTCCTGATACTGGAATGAATGGAATTCAGACCATTTACTTTATCGGTTTAGTTGTATTATTATGTGGTGTTGGTATTGTTTATGCAAATGCTAAACCTGTTAAAAATAACCAATAAATTAAAAAGGAGCCAATTATTATTATTCGGCTCTTTTTTTATCTTTGTAGGGGTTGTTTTTCTTTCGTGGAATTATTTTATGAAGATGAGAAGTGAAGTTTATTCTGATATGAATATTTCCATGATGGATAAGGATATTCCAACTCCTGTAGTTAGTTCTTCTGAGAATGTTGTTGATGTTCCTGTTGTTGAAAATGTTAATCAAAATGAAGTTGATAATACAAATTATGTAGTTGATTATAGTAAATATTTAGGGGTTTTGGAAATACCAAAAATTGGCTTAAAACGTGGTTTTTATAATATTGATTCAAAATATAATAATATACAATACAATGTTACTATGGTTGCTGGATCAACACTACCCGATGTTTCAGGTGGTAATCTTATTTTAATGGCTCATTCAGGTGATGCATATATTTCTTATTTTGCGTATTTATATCGATTAGAAATTGGAGATTCGGCTTTTGTTACTTATAATGGTATAAAATATGAATATAGAATTGTAGATATTTATGAAGTGTTAAAAAATGGAATTGTTTCAATTCGAAGAAATCGGGAAGCTACAACTCTTACAATGATTACTTGTACAAAAGGTAGTGATACATTACAAACTGTTTATATAGCTGAGTTAGTATACTAGTGAAGAAGGTGATTTATTTGAACTTATCTTTTATTGATAAATTTGTTGTTATTTTTCGCTATATTTTTTCATCTTTTTTATCAATTGAGATGTTTTTAATGACCCTTCTTTTATTTTTTGTTTTACTTGTTAATTTAAAAAGAAATAATCGCTTTATTCAAATGCTTGCTATTGGAATATATTTGGGATTTGTTTTAGGTATATTAATTAGTTATACTTCTTATGTTAAAACTTGTATTGATTCTTTTGTAAAAGAAATTTTAAATTATATTTATTTTCCTTCAACGGTTGTTTATTTTTTTATAATAGTTTTTGTTACTATTATGATTTTATATAATTTATTTTCAAAAAAACTTAGTTTCTTTAAGAAAGTTTTTAATTATTTGTTTTTTAGTTTAATGTATTTTTTGTTTACTTCTTTTATTTCTTTAGCAACTTATGATGGTGTTGACTTTTTGGATGTTACTAAGTTATACCAGAATGATACAATATTATCTTTTGTTCAAATTAGTAATTTATTGTTAGTTATTTGGACTATTTTTACTGGTTTTTATCATTTATATTTATTTTATAAGAAAAAATATGATTAGTTTTAATCATATTTTTAATCTTTTATTTTAGTTGCATAATATTCTTCAAAGGATATATTATTTTCTTTTATATAAGTTGCGATATCTATTCCTACATATCTATAGTGCCATGATTCAAAGTGATATCCTGTTTCTTCTTCTTTATCTTTTGGAAATCTTAATATAAATCCATATTTATATGCATTTTTCATCATCCATTCATATTCTTTTGTATTTTCAAAAGATGTATATGGTACTTTTTTATTATATACATCTACTGCTAGTCCTGTTTGATGTTCTGAGTGTCCTGCTCTTCCTGAATAAGTATCTGCTTTTTCTTTTCCATCACTTTTTGCATATCTATTGTATAAATCAATTTGATATGAGTAACTTCTATATGATGACATTGCTATTATATTTAAATTTTCTTTTGAAGCATCTTTTGATAATTTTTCAAATGCTTCTTTTGCCTCTTTTACTAATTTCATATTATCTAATGCATATTGGTTATTTATTTTTTCTAAATTATTAGGTACATAATTTTCATCTAAATAGTAATATTTATTAACTAATATTGTTTCTTTATTTAAGTTTTTTGCTGGTATTTTGTCTTCATACTGTTTTTTGTCTAGATTCATGTTAACATTTTTTATTATTTGTTCTATATTCATATTTTTATTATTTTCTTTATATTTTATATATCTATCAATATAATCATAATTAAAATAGTCTATTTTTTTATCTATATTTTCTAATTCATCTAGTCTTTTATCTTTATTTATATCTTTATCTTTTTCTTTTTTTTCTTTAACTATTATTTCCTTTTCTTCCTCTTTATTGTTTGAAGTAGTTATTAGTTTTCCTATACAAAAAACTATTTCTATGATTCCAAATATAAATAAAGCAATAAATAGAAGAAATATTATAAAATTTTTCTTTTTTATTTTATATACTTTTTTAGTGCTCATATATTATCACCTAATTCTATCATAGCATTTTTCTTGTATTTTATGTATAATTTTTATTTTATTTTACATGTTCTTTTTAATTATGCATATATTTTATTAGGAGTTGAAATTATGCGGAAATTTATTTTTTTTATATTTTTATTTTATATTTTTTCCTTTTCTATTTTAGTGTCTGCTCAAGAGAAGTTAATTCCTAATGC
This sequence comes from uncultured Caryophanales bacterium, assembly GCA_947165475.1. Taxonomy (GTDB): domain Bacteria; phylum Bacillota_I; class Bacilli_A; order RF39; family UBA660; genus UBA3789. The sequence continues at coordinate 26,051 of CAMVAN010000015.1, forward strand.
AACAAGTGGAATATTAATGGAGATTAATAGTGGTAAAATTATATTTGAAAGAGAAAAAGATAAGGAAGTTAGTATTGCATCTCTTACTAAAATGGTTGCTCAAATAATTATTTTAGAGGAAATTGAAAAAGGTTCTATTAAATGGGATGATATGGTTACTGTTAGTAAAAATGCTAGTGATATGGGAGGAAGTCAGATTTATCTTGAACAAGGTGAAAAGATGAGCGTTGAAGATTTAATGAAAGGAATTAGTGTTGCTAGTGGAAATGATGCTGTTGTTGCTATGGCTGAGTTTATTAGTGGTACGGAAGAGAAATTTGTAAAAAGAATGAATCGCACTGTAAGAAAACTAGGTTTAAAACATACTCATTTTTCTAATTGTACTGGTTTAGATGAAGAAAATCATTATTCTTCTGCTTATGATATGGCAATGATTGCTAGAGAGCTTATTATGAATCATTCTGAAATTTTAAGATTTTCTTCTATTTATGAAGATTATTTAAGGGAGAATACTGATCGTAAATTTTGGCTAGTTAATACTAATAAATTAGTTAGTCAATATGAAGGTTGTGATGGCTTAAAAACGGGTCATACTGATAATGCTGGTTATTGTTTAGCAGCAACTTCTAAAAGAGATAATGTTCGTTTGATTGGTATTGTTTTAGGTGAAAAAGATAGTAAAGTTAGAAATTCAGAGACTATTAATTTATTAGATTATGGATTTAATAATGTAAAAGTTAATGTCTTAAAAAGAAAAGGCTCTATTATAGATTATCTTTCTTTAGAAAAAGCTAATATAAAAAATGTTCCTATTTTATTAAAAAATGATTTAATTGTAATTGATGGTCCTTCTAATAAAAAGGAAATTAAGTATAAAGTTCAATTTAATAATTATAATCTTCCTATTAAGAAGAAAACTGTTATTGGTAACATTAAGGCTTTTTATAAGAAAAATTTAATTAGTGAAGAAGATTTAATTATAGGTGAAAGTATTCGTAAAATTGATTATTTTGATCTTCTCAAAGAACAATTAATTAATCTTTTATTAGGCAATATTTAATTTATATTTTTATATTGTTAGTGTAAAGAGTTTTGTGGTAAGTTTTTAAGAAAGTTGAGTTTAATAAACTTGATTTTTTTTTTATATATTGGTTCTTTAAAGAAAATAAATTTATGATAGTATGTATTTTTTCTTTAAAAAAAGGATTAGAAATAATTGAAAATATTATTGCTATAAGAATAAAAAGTAAGGATTACCATTTATTGATTTTAAAAGATTATGTTTCTCATATTGGTGAAATTCATGGTGATTTGGAAATTGAGCTTGAAAATTACTTGCTCTCTTTTAATGAAATTGATGCTTTGTTTATAAATGATAATAATATTTTTAATGTTATATATGAGAAAGAAAAATGATTGATTATTATTTTGAATTAAAAGATTTTTCTATGTATTTATTTTTGTTTATTTCATATTTGTTATTACTCGTTTTTTTTTTCATTTTGGTAAAATTGGTTTTAAAAAGAATAAATTATCTTTTTATGGTATGTTTATGGAGCTTAGTATTTAACAAATAATTTCTATTTCTTTTTTATTCTTTTATATTGTAATTTTGTTAATTCATTTTCAGTACTTTCCTTTATTATTTTATTATGTAATATTTTTCAGGTTTCTTTTTTTCATATATAGTGAATGTTTTTATTATTTATCTTGATTTCGAAAAGTATTTTTTTTCATTATATACAAGATGTTGCTAATTACTGGTATGTTATTAGTTTATATATTATATTATGTGTTTTTATTTTCTTATATGTATCTTATATTTCTTTAAGAAGATTAAAATTTATTATATCTAAAAATAAATATGTAAAATAAAAATGTTAAGGTCATTTCTTAACATTTTTTCTTTTGGATTCTTCCCAGTTTTTCTTTTCTGTTTCTGTATTTTTTTCATTGCACCATATATATCTTCCCCATTTATTATTTTCAAGACATAGGTAGTATGTACGTGATTTTCCATAAAATCCAAAATAGTATTCTCCATTTCTAAATACTTTTATATTTCTGGTAATTGGAATAGGTATTACTTCCAGTTTTAATTTTTTACTATCTAGTTTTGTAGTTTTTAGAGAATAATATCTATTTTGTGGAAAATTCCATTTAAATGTTTGATTTTTTTTGTTTCCATTTTTATAAAATACCATTTCATTGACATATCCTGTTATGCTTATAGTTGGTATGTTTTTTTCTGTATTTATTATTTTTGTTTCCCAGGCTTGACATTTACCATGAACTTGTTGGAAAATTATTACTAATTTGTTTGCGTTAATATGAGGTCTGTATGGATTTTTGGGTGTTACTTCATAGACTAGATCGCATTTTTGTGAATCTCTATAACGAAAATTTAATGTATAATCTTTGTTTTCTTGTAATATTTTTCCTTTTTCTTTAACTATTAATTTAGCATTTTTTCCTTCAGAATTATTTAGTTGAAAATTCCAGCTTTCTGTAGATTTATTATCTGTTTGAATATTAATAGTCAGTTTTTTCTTATATGCTTTATTACTTTTTAAATCTGTTACTGATATTATCATTTCTTTTTTTCCAGCAGCAAATTTTTCTGTATCCATTGTTGTTATCATTATTTTTTTTGTTATGTTGTTATTGTTATAATAGTGTACTGTAAATAATGATGAATCATAAGAATTTATTCTTATAGATATATTGTATTTTTCGTTTATTAGGTATATAAGTGGTTCTTGATAAATTATTCCCGTACTTGTATTATATGCATTTCTTTTTACATTAATTGAGGTTACTTTGTTATTTAAAATATCTTGGATTTTTATATTTGTTGTAGTTTGATATACTTTTCCTGTAGAAGTTACTGCTTGTACTTTTAAATTAAATGAAAAAATTGTTATTAGTATCAATATTAAATAGTATTTATATTTCATATTTATTTACCTTTCTTAGCTTTTTTTTATCATATCATATTTATAAAAAAAGAGAAAGCATATTTTTTTTTGAGTTTAGGTTTTTTTCTGCTTTTTTACTTATTTTTTCATGCAGAACCAAAA
>CAMVAN010000016.1 GCA_947165475.1 uncultured Caryophanales bacterium
TCTGGTAAGTCAATTCCTAATATTTCACCTTCATAACTAGTAATATATACTTCTAAATTTTCCTTTAATAATGCTTTTTGACTTTCAATTTTTGATGCTGGTATTTCTAATTGTTCGTAACTATCCATATTCATAAAGTAATAAATATCATTCATGTTGTATAGATACTGCATTAATTGTTTTTCGATACGAGCTGTTGCTACTTTCACTCCGGCATTAAATGTTTGTTCAAAGATTGCACCAGTACGTAAGTTTTTTAATTTTGCTTTTACGATTGCTGCACCTTTTCCTGGTTTAACATGCTGTGTTTCCATTACAACATAAATATTACCATCATATTCAATTGTAATACCATTTTTTAAATCATTTGTACTTATCATTTTTTCACTCCTTTAAAAGAACAAAAGAACAAATAAATTTGTTCGCATATTTCTCTCTTATTTTTTTTCCTTATGTGTTGTATGTTTTCTACATCTAGGACAGTATTTATTCATTTCAAGACGTTCTGTTGTATTTTTAACGTTTCTTGGTTCTCTATAATTTTCTTCTTTACATTCACTGCATACAAGAGTTTTATATTGTCTGTTTCCTGCTTTAGCCATATTTATCCCTCCTTACACGTCTACATGTATTATAACAAATTTTTCGTAATTTGCAAAAGATTTTTGTAATAATTAGTTATATTCTTATTATTTTAATATTTTCACCTTCGGATTTTCTATATTCAGTTCATTTATATCCAAATTTTGATGTGGCATTTCAATATCAAATAACTTAGAATATTCTAATGATTTTTGTTGTTCTGATTCTTGTCTTGCCTTCTGACTATGGCAAGATGAAATAAATGCTATCAAAACTGCTACTAAGATTGGTAATATAGTAATATTTTTTTTCATACATATTCTTCTCCTAATTGAGCATCATTTTATCATATTATTAATAATTAATCAATACCATATAGTTCTTGATATTTTTCTGTAATTCTTTGGGTCATATGATAGGTGACTAATGATGCAAAGTTTGATTTTGAGTTTGGATGAGAAGAATCTGGACTAGTTACAATAATGCTCATTTTTGGATTATCATATGGAGCATATCCAATAAAGGAACTTGTTATTGTATCTGTGTCATTTTTTCCATCATTATTTGTGTCTTTCATACTTTGAGATGTTCCTGTTTTTCCAGCCGGTCTCATTGATGTATTCATATATCCTACTCCATACCCTCCACTTGAATTTAATACTGCTTTAAATCCTTCTTTTACTCTATTCATATATTCTTCTTTTGTATCAATTTTATTTAATATTTTTGGTTCTACATTAATTTCAATTGGCCCAAGTCCTTCTTCAGAAGTCTCTTTATGTACTTCTTTTAAAAGATGAGGAGCAATTCTACTACCACCATTAGCAATAGTTGATATATATTGAGATAATTGTATTGGAGTATAGGATTCATATTGCCCCATTACAAAATCTAATAGGTTTCCTGCAGCTTTGTCTGTTGATCGATATCCTAAGCTTTCTACTGGTAAATCAATTTCTGTTTTTACTCCTAAACCAAATGAATGATACATATTTCTATAAATATCAAAAGATTTTTGATTAAAGTTTAATTTCATTCCTCTTCTATATTCTTGACCATTTACTCTTATGGCAATTTTAAATTGATATACGTTACTACTCTTTGCTAGAGCTGTTATATCATCTATTACTCCTAAGTTATTGACTGATGAACATTTTTCAGCAACACCAGCTACCTTTACACATTCATCTTTCATTTTTTCCCCTATTTTTACAGATCCTGTATTATACCCTACTAACATAGAAGCTCCTTTTACGACACTTCCTGGAGTTACTGGTGATGTTAGTATACTTACTGTATTATCCACTATTTCATCATTTACTATTTTTTTCCCTACCATTGCTAAAATCTCCCCTGTTCTGGGATCTTGTATTACAACGGAGGAATGATCATAATACTCTGTATTTGGTTCATTTTTAGCTTTTCTCATTTCTTCTTCTACTATTTTTTCGACTTCTTTTTGGAGATTCATATCTATTGTTAAAACAATGTCTTTTCCACGACTTCCCTCTTTTATTAATTTTGTTTCATGAGATGAAACTACCTCATATACATCTTTTTCTCCTTTTAAGTATTCTTCATACTGCTTTTCTATATAGCTTAGCCCAACTCTATCATTTAAACTATACCCTTTTTCTAAATAATAATCTTTTGATTCTGCAGGAATTCCCTGAGTAGATGTTGAAACTGTACCTAAAATACTTTTTAAGGTATTTTCATAGGGATAAATTCTTTCCCAATCTAGTTTTGTATGAAATCCATCTAGCTCTTCATTATTTTCAGAAACATAAGCAAACTCTTTTTCCGTAGCATTACTCTTAATTATTTTTTCTTCATATGTGTAACCTCTATTCATTAAATAATAAATATAGGCAATTTTATTTTCCACATCCGAAAAATTTAATTCATCATCTGGAATTCTACTTATTTTTAACTCGTATAATTCAGTCTGGGTCATTTTTCTTTGCTTAACCTTTTCTTTTTCTGCTTCAGTTACAAATTCATCACAATTTTCTTTATTTTTATCATAATAGTATTCTCTCTTATTTCTTTCACTAATTTTACTATAATCTATTTCTAAATGAGGAGATATCTTTTCAGCAAGTTCAATCATCTCTATCGCTGTCACTCCTTTTTTCTTTTGATAGGTAATATTTTTTAATGCCTTATTATCTACTATTATATTATAATTCCTATCATAGATTCTCCCTCTTGGACTACTACTCCCTGATACAGTAGCATACGTTAGTTTTTTTAAAGACTCTACATATACTTCTTTATGAAAATACATGACTTCTACCATTTTATATCCAATTATTATAAATAATATAAATATAACTATTAAAAAAACAATAAATCTTTTTTCAGTAATTCTATCAAAATTAATTTTCTTTTTTGTTTTTTTTCTCATAAATAATCTCCTAGTACTAGTTTATCACATATTTTTTATATTCATTCATATATTTTTTTAGAGGTGATTACAATTTATAAAGAATTAATTAAAAATTATATCCCAAATCTTAAAAAAAGTGATTTGGAAAAGTATGCTAATAATAATCATATTTCTTATACTGAAAATGAATTAGATATTGTTTATACTTTTATCCAAGAAAATTACCTATTATTACTAAATAAAAATGAGTATGTATTTAGTAAACTAGAAAATAAGATATCAACTAGTCTTTATAATAATCTTTTAGATTTATATCATAAATATAAAAAATATTTATAAATTAAAAGAAGGGTTTCCTCTTCTTATTTTTGGTTAATAATTAAATCTATTAAATTAGGATTAAATTCTTTATTCCGTATCATTTCAATTTCATATTTATATGGAGGATATTCTCTTTCTACATATGGAGTTTCTAATATTTTAGGAATATTATCTATTCTTTCGTTATAAATTATTTTTATTAAATTATCAAATCCAATTGTACCAAATCCTATATTTTCATGTCTATCTTTATGAGATGATTTTATATTCTTAGAATCATTTATATGAATACAATGAATTTTATTTATACCAATTAATGAATCAAATTCATTTAAAAATTCATCAAATTTATCCATAGAATATCCTGCATCATTTAAATGGCAAGTATCTAGACACACTCCAATATGACTTTTATCTTCCACACCATCAATTATTTTTTTTATTTCTTCTAATTTTGATCCTACTTCTGTTCCTTTACCAGCCATTGTTTCTAGAAGAACTATTACTTGATTTGTATCTTTTACATTTTGAAAAACCATGTTTAATCCTTTTACAATATTATCTATACCTTTTTCAATTCCAAGTCCTACATGACTTCCTGGATGTAGGACCATATATTTTACTCCTAAAAGATTTACTCTTTGTATTTCTTCTGTTAAAAAATTTACGGAGAACTCAAATTTTTCTTCATTACATAAATTAATTATATATGGAGCATGAACGATTACTTTAGAAAAATCAATATTATTTTCTTTCATTTTATTTAAAGCTTCTAGTGTTAACCCATCTTCTATTGGACTTCTAGCAGTATTTTGAGGAGCACCTGTATAAAACATAAAAGTATTTGCCTTATATTTAATCGCTTCTTCTACACTACCTAATAATTGTGTTTTTTTATTAAATCCTACATGAGAACCTATTACTAACATTTTTACCACCTATCTCATTATATCAAACATTTTTAAAATACGCGATTTTTTTTCAAAAAAAAAGAGCAATGCTCTTTTCTAGATTAATTCAATGAACATTCTGTTACGGTTCCAGTTGGTGCTTCTGCTGATTCTGCAGATAATTTGGTACTTACCTTTCCTCTTGAAATAGCGTCTTCAGCTACTTCTGTTGGAGCTGGTGTTGCATCTGTCGATGTTGTTAAACCATGTTTTCCTGTGTCAGTTAAGCTAATACTATATGTTGTCTTTGTTTTATCATTTGCTGTTGCTTTCACCCATTTTACATATCCCTTTAAATCCGCATTACCAAATGGTGACTTTCCACCTGCTTCCATTAATTCCGCAATAGTTGTTGAATTTAATTTAAAGTAATATGTTCCATCTGGTGTTGCTGAAGCAGCTGTTGTTCCACATGATATGTTATCTGCTAGTACTGCGTTTCTTACAGCATTAAGATATTCTTTAGCAGCATTAGCAAATGTATCACGTCTTGAATTTTCAATTGTACGCGATATTGCTGGGATAGCAACTAACATTAAAATTCCCATGATTGTAATAACAGCAAGTAGCTCAATTAAGGTAAAACCTTTTTTTCCTATTTTTTTCATTTTCTTCACTCTCTTTCTTATTTTTTACAATTTAATCTTAGCATTGATTTTTTTACTTGACAATCCTTTTTTATTAAAATCTTAAAACTTTACACTCTTTACATTTTAGTCTGGCCTTCTCATTGCATAATATTCATCTACTCCTAGTGGACATTTTGCTTGTACTTCAGAGTCTGCATTAAGCTTGTCTATACTTTCAGATGAGACTTTAGTTAATCCTATTTCTTTAGTTATTTTTTTGATGTTGTCGTTTTTCACTTCATTTATATTATCTATATCTTCAAAGTTAAATCCTGTTCTTTCATCAGCATCTTCTATTAATCTAACATAGTATTTATATCTATTTCCTTGTCTTTTATATATAACAAAAGATTCATATTGGTCATATACTCCTCCATTTGGACCTGTTGTTATATCTCCATTATCATTTAAATAATCTAGTGTAAAAACTATACAATGATTTTTTTCTGGCCTTTTAGTTATATCACCTCTTGCTACTTTTATTTTTGCTTTATCAACCATTTCTAAGGCATCTGTTTTAATAACATTTAGTCTATTGTTTCCTAAAATCCCTGTAATATTTGGTATTGTTACTCCCATTAGCACTCCTAAAACTACTAACATAGCTAAAAGTTCTACTAGGGTAAATCCATCTCTATTTTTCACTTTATCCCTACTTTCATATTCATTGTAGCAAATATTATAAGAAAAGTCATTATTCATTTATTTTTTTTATTAATTCTAACTCATTTTTTGTATAAGCTGATATATAATTTTCATTAAAAATAAAATCATATCGAAATAAAGCGTATCCTGTATAGTTTTTAATATTTCTAGATAGTAATATTTCTCTCATTATAATATTATTGTTTTCTATCCATTCATATTTTCCATCTTTTGCATAATTGTCTTCCTTTCCTATTTTATAAAATGCTAATGCTACTAGTAGTTCTATTTCATCATTTTTAAGTAAAGATTCCCATTCTTTTAATACTTTATAATAACCTTTTGTACTATTATAAAAACCATAATATATTTGTGGCATAATAAAATCAATATATCCTTTTTTACTCATCCATTCTCTTACATCAGCAAAATTTTTTTGATAATTATTTTCTATATTACCATCTGGGGATATACCAAATTTAATATTTCTTTTTTGACATTTTTTATATATTTTTTTTATTAAATTATTTACAATGTTTAAATGATACTCTTCTATTGAAATTTCTTTATTATTTTTTAAATAATCCTCATATTCCCTTCTATCTATCTCATTATCTGGATAAAAATAATCATCTAATAATAATCCATCTACTTTATAATTTAAGACTTCATCTATTCCTTTTAAAATAATTTTATTGGTCTCTTCTTTTGATGGGTTCCAATAAATTCCATTTTTTATATATATAGTATCTGTTCCAATAAACTTTTTAGCAGGAGAACTTTCTGGAATAGAATCTATTTTTTCATTTGTACTTATTCGGTATGGATTTATCCAAGCTATTAGTTTTATATTATTTTTATGAGATTGTTTTATAAAATATTTTAATAAATCAAAACTTAACTCTTGATTTATATGTCTAGATGTTGGAAATATACTAGATTTATATATTGAGTCTGTCTGTGAACGTACTTGTAAAATAATGGTATTTGTTTTAATTTTTTTAATATTATTAATAATTAAATCTATATTACTCTTTATTTTATCTTCTGATTTAGAGCTCATATATTCTTGTAATTCTATATAGCTTATAAATATTGCTCGAATCTCTTCTTTTGACTGATATGTTGAGCTATTTTTAAAAAGAATTAATAGTAATAATATTATTAATAGTATTTTTTTCATTTTATCACCAATAATATATTATTATAATTATTGGGAATTTATTGTTATATTTTGTCGTTTTCAATTATGTATAATTTATTATTTTTATAAAAACAGTAAAATATATTTTCTACTCTAATATTATTTTTTTTAAATTCATTATCTAACCATTTTTTAGATTTCTTTATTTTGTTTAATACATCTAAATCTATTTTTCCATCTATTATTAATGGAAGAGGATATTCTCTATTCGGATCATCTTGTCGTTTAAAAATTGATAGTTTTCCATTTGATTCTAATACGGCATAATCTACTTCTTCAATTGATTTTATGGAATTTACTCTTAATTGCATTAATAAATCATCTAGATTATATCTAAGGCTCTTCATCTCTTTAAAATTTACTTTTCCTTTGCTTATAATTACAGATGGTTTTCCATCTATTAAATGTCTAATTGTATTATTTTTCATTGATATATAGGATATACTTATTTGAATAACTACTAATAATAATATAGGTAATAAAGATAAAAAAATACTTTTATTATAGTTTTCTATCGATATAGCAATCATTTCAGCTATAAATATTGATACAATAAAATCCATTATAGATAATTCTCCTATTTCTCTTTTGCCCATTACTCTATAAAATATTGTTACTAGAATATAAAAAAACAAACTACGAAAAAGAACAATTAGATATTTCATTATTTATCACCTACTTTTATTATGGTTTTGTTCATATTTTTTTATACTTCACATACTTATTTAATGGGTGATTTAATGAAAAACATTAAAAAAATATCTAATTGTTTTCTTTTTCATAGTATTACTGTTATTATAATTTATTCTTTCTTGACCCTTTTATATTATTTTAATATTATTGACTTTAGTTTATTTTCTATTTTAAAACTTTTAACAATAATGATTTCGTTTCTTATTATTGGCTTTATTCTTGGAAAAAAAAACAATAATAAAGGCTATGTGCAAGGAATTAGATATGGTGGTATATGGACTTGTTTTCTTTTTCTTTTAGCAATTATACTTCATAAATTCCAATTTAAGTCTATTATATTTTATTTCATTATACTTTTTTGTTCAATTCTTGGTTCTGTTTTTGGTATAAATAAGAAGAAATCTTAGTTGCTTTTTTTACTAAAAACCTTATTTGATTTTCTCAAATAAGGTTTTATAATTTTATTATTTTTTTCTTTTTTAATAGTATTAAAATAGGAATTAAGATTAAAAGTCCTGTTACTACTAAAATACTCGTACTATCTTTATCTTCTACTTCTATAACTTTATCTTCATCACTCACCAAAAACAATGAATTAGCATCGTATTCACAATTATCATCTTCTGGGCAATTAATCTGTCCTACAAAAAATAGCCTATCTTTTTTTATATAAAAGTCTTTTATATCATAGTAATTTGTCATTATTTTTTTTACTTTTTTTTCTATAATACCTTCTTCATTTACTTTTATTACTTCTAAGCTATTATCACTACTATTACCATAGTAAAAATAATAATTTAATGAATCCTTTGTTTCTTCTTTTCTATATAAAATATTTATCTTTTTTGATACCGGTGCATCTCCAATTATTTCCCAATTTTCTTCATTATTTATATCAAACGATTTTATAAAAAAACTATAAGAACCTTTTTTTAATTTTACTTCTGGGGTAATTCCATAAAGAATAAAACCATTTTTGGAATCTCCAAGTTTTGCTTCTATATATTTATTGATATCAACTTCAATTGTTTCTATTTCATTGCCTTCAGTATCTAAATGAACAAGTGTTTTTTTACTTGTTTGAGTATTTTTCTTAATTCCTATATATCCTTTTTCTGTGTTATTTTCTTTTAAAGAAATAATATCTAAATATTCTGTATTTTCCTCTTTTTTGCTCCATCTTATATTCAAATCTTTATCTAATCTAATTAAATATGAAGTGATACTATTATCTTTTTTCTCAGCAATTGCTAAATACCCATCTGTTACATTATCATTTAATTCTATAGGTACTATTTTTTTTATTTTTTCTTTTTCCCTTAAAGATATATCTTTTTCATATACAGTTTTTCCATCTAAGTTTATTTTTATTATAGTTGTTTGTTCTCTCTCATCTTCTGTAATTTCTTCTTCACTTTTATTGATATCATAGGTTTTATCTACGGATATTAAGTATCCATCAATTATATTATTTTCATCGTATGCGTAGTTTATTGATGTTACTTTATCTTCTTTTGTTTTACCATACGAAAATGTCCATATAATCTCTCCGTTTGTTTTGTATTTTACTACATTTGCTTGATAATCTAGGTAAAATTCATTATCTACTTCTTGTTTTTCTTTTAAATAGTATCCAGCAGCAATAAAACCATCTTCTTTTTGTTTTTGGTTATAGCTTGGCATAATAAAGTCAAAGCTTTCTTCACTATATTTGTTTATTGAAAAAACATTGTCTTTTGCTAATACATTTATGAAACTTGATGCAAAACATAGCAACATGAGCATAAAGATTTTTTTCATAATACACCTCAAATTAATCTTTAATCCATTATATGATAAAAAAAGACTAATTACTAGTCTTCTATCTCATTTTGTATCATTTGTATTTCTTTTTTTAGTTTATATTTCTTATATCGGTAATTTTTTGGTAGTAGTGAAATTAATATTTCTCTAGATTTTTTTTCTCTTTCATAATACTCTCTAAATAATGGTCCCTTTTTAATTAAGAATATCGGTCCAAAGAAATAGTCTTTTTTTGTATATTTTCTTTTTCCTTTTTTAAATATAATTATTTGATATATAAAACGATTATCTCTTACGAATTCTTCGTTTTCTATATAAAAACCATTTTTAGTAAAATACTTTTTAACATCTTCTTGATAATTGTTTGGGCTAACTATAAAAGTATTTACTTTTTTTAAGACATCTTTTTTATATTTGCAAATACCTATAATATTTCTTCCACCCATTCCGGAAATTATTATTGTATTTATATCATTTGTATAAGTACTTAGACCGTCTCCTTGACGGATTTCTATTATTCCTTCTAGTTTTTCTCTTTTTATGTTATTCTTAGCTGCTTCTATTGGACCATCTGCTATATCTGATGCAATTGCTTTGATATTTTTCTTTTGTTTTACTAAATAAATATCTAATAAAGCATGATCACATCCTACATCTAGACAAATGGAATCTTTTTCAACTAGATCTCCTATTGTTTTTAATCTACTATTTATTTTCATTAATCTGTCAAAAAGTCCTTTAATTTTCTTGATCTTGATGGATGTCTTAATTTTCTAAGGGCTTTTGCTTCAATTTGTCGAATTCTCTCACGAGTTACTCCAAATATTTGTCCAACCTCTTCTAGAGTTCTGCATTGTCCATCATCTAAGCCAAATCGAAGTCTCAAAACTCTTTCTTCTCTTTCTGTTAATGTTGCTAAAACTCCTTTTAATTCTTCTTTTAGCATTTCTACTGTTGCATATTCTTCAGGACCCATTGTTCTTTCATCTTTTATGAAATCTCCTAGGTGGGAGTCATCCTCTTCTCCAATTGGAGTTTCTAGGGATACTGGATCTTGAGATATTTTATAGACTTCTCTTACTTTATCTACTGTTATTCCTAATTTTTTAGCTATTTCTTCATCTGTAGGTTCTCTATTTAATTCTTGTGTAAGTTGTCTTTGAACTCTAGCTAACTTGTTTATCGTTTCAACCATATGAACAGGAACACGAATTGTTCTCGCTTGATCAGCTATAGCACGAGTTATGGCCTGTCTAATCCACCATGTTGCATATGTTGAAAATTTATATCCTTTTGTTGGATCAAATTTATCGACTGCTTTCATAAGCCCAATGTTGCCTTCTTGAATTAAATCTAAAAATAGCATTCCTCTTCCAACATATCTTTTTGCTATACTAACTACTAAACGAAGATTAGATTCTGCAAGAATTTTCTTTGCTTCTTCATCACCCTCTACTGCTCGTTGAGCATATTCAAATTCCTCATCTGATGTTAATAGGTTAATTCTACCTATTTCTTTTAAATACATTCTAACAGGGTCATTTATTTTCACATCTTTTGAAAGAGTTAGATTTTCAACTGACATATCTGAAGTTATGTCTTCTCCTGTTGCATCATCATCTTCTCCATCTTCTGATAGAATATCAATATTATTTTCAACTAAAAAATTATATAGCTCATCTAAACTATCACTATCAACTTCTAATCCTTTTAATTGATTAGCTAATTGTTCATAAGTAATGTATCCTTGTTTTTTGCCTATTTCTAATAATTTCTTTTTTCTTTCATCAAGAGTCTTTATTTCTTCTACCATTCTACTTATCTCCTAACCTAAGCTTTCTAATCTTTTCTACTATTTTAGCTTGTTCTAATGGATCTACTTCTTTTTTCATTAAATTTGTGAGTCTTTTTATTTCTTGTTTTTTACAATAATCTCTTGTCACTTCGAAATATTCAAATAACTCCTCTTTATTGGTAGTCTCTAGATAATCTCCGGCTAAAACATTATTCAGAAATTCTCTTATGGGTTCCTTATCTTGTATATAAGTATAAAAATCAGCTATGTTTATTTTACCATATTGTTTATAATAATAGATTATCTCATTACAAGTTCTACGTAGTTTTTCATCTGGAAAAATTAAATTTTCCTTTTCTACTTGAGTAATTATCCAATCATTATTTAACATAAAGTAAATTATTTGCTCATAAGCCTTTCTATACTTATCTTTTTTTTCTGGATTCTTTTTTTGTATGAATATTTTTTCATTTTTTGGCTTATTTCTTAAATAGCTATTCATACGCATTTCCAGTGTATTATACCTTATATCGAATTCTTTTGCAAGTCTTTTTAATACAACTTCTCTCTCTATTTCATCATTAATTTTAGATGTTTCTTCGATAACTTTATTAATATACTCTGCTTTTTCTTCATCTGAACGGAAATCTACTTTTTCTTTTAATTTTTGCATTTTAAAATCCGAAAATTTAATAGCTTGCTCTAAAAGATTGTTAAATTTTTCTTTTCCATTTTTTAAAATGAAACTATCTGGGTCTTCTGGATTAGGTAAAGCTAATACTTTTATTTCTAAATCTTCTTCAGAAAGCATCTCTCCTATACTTAATGTTGCATGAACTCCAGGATCATCTCCATCTAAGCATAATATAATTTTTTTTGATAATCTTTTTATTAAGTTAATTTGTTGTTTTGTTAGAGCTGTTCCCATTAAAGCAATTGTGTTTCTTATACCGATTGAACTTGCTCTTATTACATCCATAAATCCTTCCATTATAATAATAGATTTTTTTTGTCTACATTCTTCTTTAGCAATATGATAGTGATATAAAAGTTCTCCTTTTTTAAATATTTCAGTTTCTTTTGTATTTAAGTATTTATTTTGGTTATTATCTTTATAAATTCTACCACTAAAACCAACTACTTTTCCAGAAATATCATATAATGGGAACATTATTCTGTCATTATAAATATCATGATTATCACTGGATAAACCTATTCTATTTAAAGTTATAAGTTCATAATTTTTACTTGTTAATAAATTTGTTAAATCATCTTTCTTAGAAAGAGACAAACCAATTTCAAATTCTTTTATTAGCTCTTCTGTTATATTTCTTTTTAATAAGTATTTTTTTGCTTCTTTTCCAATTGTACTATTTAGGTTATTTTGATAATATTTGGTTGCTAAAAGATAAGCTTCATAAAGTTTATCATACTTAGTTGTTTTTTTTGAAATATGAATTCCATTTGTATTAATTCCAACTTTATCTCCTAAGTACTTTAATACCTGTTTGTAGTCCATATGTTCATAATCCATTAAAAAGGTAAATACATTCCCTGTGGCATGGCAAGAAAAACAGGTATATATTTGTTTCTCTCTAGAAACAGACATAGATGGATTAGTATCATCGTGGAAAGGACAAACTCCAAAAAAGTTTTTTCCTCTCGCAACAAGAGGAATTCTTTCACCTATAATATCTACAATATCTACTTTGCTTCGAATGGTATTTGCTAATTCATTATTCATTATTTCCCACCACTCTTTCACACTACATTATGATATCATTTCTTATAAAGAAAAATCAATATTTCTCATTGTTTTTTATTAATTATAAAATATTATTTTCATACCTACTTTTTTTATCTAAGTCCATATTAAAAACCCCTTTCCTATGAAATGGGGTTTTCTTTCGTTTTATTGTGATTTATTTTTTTTCACTTTCTAGAATTTATTTCATCTACAATTAATTTTATAAATTTCTTTATTGGTAAAGTAGTTGTTTCTTTTGTTCCAAATAGTCGATAACTAATTGTATTATTTTCTTTTTCTTGATCTCCTAGAATTATTGTATATGGTACTTTCTTTGTTTGAGTTTCTCTAAGGCGATATCCTAATTTTTCATTTCTACTATCAAGTTCTACTCTTATATTTTGTTCTAATAATAATTCCTTTATCTTTTCTCCATATTCACTATGAAGTTCTGGATTTACAGGAATAATGATAGCTTGGGTAGGAGCTAACCACGTTGGGAATGCTCCTTTTGTCTCTTCCATTAGAAATGCTGTAAATCTATCAAATGTTCCAAAAATTGCTCTATGAAGTACAACTGGTATTTGTTTTTCCCCATTTGAGTCGATATAAGATAATTCAAATCTTCTAGGAAGTAAAAAATCTAATTGACAAGTTGATAAAGTTACTTCTGGTCCTACTGCTGGTTTTACCTCAACATCTAGTTTTGGCCCATAGAATGCTGCTTCTCCAACTGCTTCAAAATATTCTACTCCAAGTTCATCTAAAACTTCTCTTAACTTTTTTTCTGCTTCATTCCACATGTCATCATCATCAAAATATTTTTCTTTATCTTCTTTATCTCTTAAAGATAATCTAAATTTATAATTATCTAATCCAAAATCTTTATAAACGTCTAAAATTAGACTAACTACTTTTTTAAATTCTTCTCCAATTTGATCTGGTCTAACAAATAAATGTGCATCATTTTGACACATGCAACGTACTCTTTCTAAACCTTTCATTGCACCACTTGCTTCATATCTAAAATCCGTTGCAAATTCTCCTATACGAATTGGTAAATCTCTATATGAATGCATTTTGTTTTTATATATTAGCATATGATGTGGACAGTTCATTGGTCTTAGTACAAATTCTTCTTCATCAACTTTCATCATTGGAAACATATTTTCTTTATAATGATCCCAATGGCCGGATGTTTTATATAAATCCACTGTTCCAACACATGGAGTATATACATGTTGGTAACCTAATTTTTGTTCTTTTTCATAGATGTAATTTTCTAGATTTTTTCTTATAATCGCTCCGTTTGGTAACCACATAGGCATACCAGACCCAACAAGCTCGTGAGACATAAATATTTCTTGCTCTTTTCCAATCTTTCTATGATCTCTTTCTTTTGCTTCTTCTAACTCTTTTAAATGAGCATCTAGTTCTTCTTCTGTATCAAAGCATATTCCGTAGATTCTTTGAAGCATTTTATTTTTAGAATCTCCTTTCCAATATGCTCCTGATACTTTTAGTAATTTAAAATATTTTAATTCTTTTACACTTTCAAGATGTGGTCCACGACATAGGTCTGTGAAATCTCCTTGGCTGTAGCAACTAATAACTGTTTCATTCTCATCCATTCTGTTTATTAAATCAATTTTATATGGATCATCTTTAAATTTTTCTAAAGCTTCTTTTTTACTTATTTCTTCTCTAATGATTCTTTTTCCATCTTTAGCAATCTTTTTCATTTCTTTTTCAATAGCTGGTAAATCATCTTGAGTAATAGTTTTTTCTCCTAAATCAATATCGTAATAAAAACCTTCTTCTATTACAGGTCCAACCCAAAATTTTGCATTTGGATATAAATGTTTTACTGCCTGTGCCATTAAATGAGCACATGAGTGATTTTTTATGTTTAATTTTTCATTTTCTTTTATATTTATCATACTAATTCTCCTTTATATCTATTGAATATAGTCTCCCATATCCACTCTCATCATTTTTTAATACATCTTTTATATATTTAAATCCCTGTTTTTCATAAAAATATGGTGCTTTATCAGTCCATAAATATGCTTTATCATATTTTATTTTTTTTAATTCTTCTTTTGCAGCACTTATTAGTTTTATTCCATTACCTTTTCCTCTATGTTGATCAAATATCATCACATCACTAATCCATGGATTATATTCTGGATAAAATTTTAAATCATCTTTTTTTAAAACACAAAACCCTATTATTTCATCATTATCAATAAGAGCGATTCCATATGGTATATCTTTATTTTTAGCATACAATTCTTTAAATTTATATATTGTATTTTCTAAAGTCATTAACTCACTATATTGAGACCAATGAGAAAAATGTTTATTAATTATTTTATCTAGTTTTTCTTCACTTAATTCACTAAATCTCTTAATCTCCATTTTCTTCTCCAATCAATACTTCTACTTTAATATCATCATTTACTTTATTTTTAAATTCTTCACCCATACTTATATCTCCAGCAATTGATCCATAATGAATTGGTATCGCAACATCAGGATGAATGTAATTAATATAATCTGCTGCTTCATCTACATTCATTGTATAAGTCCCACCAATTGGAACAAAACAATAATTTGCCTTAACTTGCTCTGCTTCAGGTGTTCGATCAGTATCTCCCATAATATAATAGTATTCATTCTCTAACAAGATATTATATCCAATATAATACTTTTCTCTAGGATGAAAACTTTTATTAATGTTATAGGAAGGAATACTATTAAACTTAATTTCATCTATTTCATAATAACGATATCCATCAACTAATAAATTATGTTCTTTATCTTTTAAACATAAAGGTACAATAATCTTAGTATTATTATTTCTAACTTTTTCAATTGACTTCTCATCATAATGGTCATAATGATCATGAGTAATAAAAATATAATCTGCATCATGTAATTCTTCTTTAATATTATATGGATCTACATATATAACTTTATCACCTGTTAATTTTACAGATGCATGTCCTAAAACTTCTATTTTCATATTAACCCTCCTTTTTAAACAAAAAAAGGATTGTACAGGAGCGCATAAAGCACGGTACCATCCTTTATTTTACTTGTTTGAATAACGGCTTACACCGGAATTACTTTTCATAATTCTACTCTAAAGGTAGTAATTTATTAAATACTTATTCGTTTTCACCTGCCACGAACTCTCTAAAAAGATCTTTAATAAGCCATGTCCTTTGTCCATGTATTTATTTAATATTGTTATAACACTTTTTTTTTAGTTTTTCAATAGTTTAATTGTTAGCTTAACTCTATTACTCTTACAGCTCCCCAACCTTGATATCCAGCTATATTCTTAGTAGTTTTATCTGTGTTTATAACTCTCTTAAAATTTCTTCCTCTTATAAAATAGCTTCCTCCTTCATAAATTGTTGCTGTGTGGTTTTCTAAATCTACTTCTCCTACAAAAGCAACATGTTTCCAACCATTCCAGGTACTAGGATTACTACTATCGACTCTTTGATCAAAGAAATGAATAAGATCTCCAGGTCTAAAATCTTTAAAATTAGTAATTATTTTATTTTTTCTAGCCATTTTTCTAAAATCTGATGAAGAGTTAACATTTGTTCTTCCTGTTCCAAAAATTCCTGCTTTATAAAAAACCATATCAACTGTCCAGTTACAATTTGTAGTCATATTTATTTCATCTTTATCTGATATTAATCTATCAAAATGTTTTCTATCTGATAGTCCATCACCATCATGTATTTGTTTTCCAGGTAAAAATGCATCTGATGAGCCACCTTTAAAACTATTTCTAATTCCAGATCTAAAATCACCTAAAGAACTACAATCTCCTCCCCATTTGCAATATTTATTATGATTCTTTGTTCCATTTTTATAGTCAAATCCATACATATACAAAAATCCATATACATATTCTGATACTCTCTGTAATTCATAGGCTGTTGTAACCTTAGGCTTTGCTCCATAAAACTCTGTAAAAACTCCTCCTAGAGATTTTGCATAGTTATCAAATCCTCCAACACTTGCGATAGTAGATTTAAAATTTGATTCTGTAAAATCATTTAAGTGTTGCTCTACTATTTTTAAGGTTTCACAGGAAAATTTTGATTTTACTATACTACTCGTACAATCAAATTCTAGTTGTTTAGCCACTCCTTTTTCAAAGTCATCTGGATCGTGGGTGATTTTTTTTCTCCTTCTCTTTTTCATCTTCAATATACTTTACCATAGCCGAAGGTTTTTTTGCATTGTTGTAGCAGGAGCTAATTTCTGTATCATTCCCTAATAGTCTCATAACTATACTTATTGATAAAGGAATAAAAAAGATTATTACTAATGCCTTGATTGCGTTCCATATTTTTTTGGGATTCTTTTTTTCATCTGGATCTATGGTCATTTTAAATAATGTTATTGTTAAGCTTAGTATTAAAAGAATTGGTGCTGCTATTAAAATAATGTTCATTATATTTTTAACAATATACATAAAATTGTTTAACATAATATTCTGGCAATCTACATCAAGAATCATGTTTTCACATCCTCTTATTTTCATTATACATTTTTTTTATTATTTTTGAAATTATTTTTTATTTATATTGCTGTTTTTCATTTTTTTTGTATAATGATTGTATGGGGGAATCAGTATGAGATTTAATTATAAAGAAACTCAATTCTTTGAAATTGAAAGAAACATTTATTATTTATATGGTAAACTTAAGTTTGGAAATAATAAAAAAATATTGAATGACTTATATTTTCTTTTGAAAGAAGAAAATCTTATTTTGGATAGTATTCTTTTTTCTTATAATAATATTGATAGTCTAGATTTCTATTTAACAAATGAATTATATATAAAAATAAAAAATTATTATGATGATGAAGGTTTTAGAGAGATAATCACTGATAGAGTAACAAAGTATTTATTTAATCAATTAAGTCAAAATCCTTTTCCAGATAAATTAGATGATTATTACTATTCTTATGTTTCTCCTAGTGAAAAAAAAGAATTAGAAGATGAATGTGTGTATAATAATTCTTTAATTATTGAAGATTATTGTAGTTTATGTTTTGTCTATACATATTATTATTTGTTACAGGAGAAGTCAAAGGATGCACCAAATAGTTTAAAAAGAACTCTGAGGTTACGACAATATGAATATATATATGAAAATAAAATACTAGAAAATTATCTTGAGAACGAAATGAAAGTGTCAGAATTACCAACTTTATCTAGACTTGATTGTTTTAATCATAACTATGAAGAAATTGAAAAAACAAGTATGGATTTTTTTGATGATGTTATTAGCAATTCATTACAGAGTTTTTTTGATGACTCTGAAGATAAATGGAGTAATGCTGGCTCTTATATTAATTATCTTGATTATGAAATTAATATACAAGCTAGTTTAAGATTGTTATCAGATAAAAACTTTTATTCTATACTAGATAAAATAAAGGATTTAAATCAGAAAATTTCTGATGAATATCTATTAGGTAAATTTCATAATGTTTATCCACTATTTCTTATTGAGGATGAAAAAAGAAAAAAACAGATTCAATTAAACAAAATAAAAACGGTTTAGCCGTTTTTTATTTTATCTATTAGTCCATGCTCCTTCTACAACTATATGAGTTCCTAATCCATAATATCCTTCTGTTACTCTTCTATTAATAAAATTAAAAAATGAATTTAAATCTTTACAATTATTGTCATTACTATCAAATAGAGCACAATCTGCAACTACTAAATGTAAATGAATCCCTGTTGAATATCCAGTTGTCCCCATATGCCCTATTGGGTCATTATATGTTACTTCTTTTCCTATATAGATTCCTTCTGCATATCTAGATAAGTGGGCATATAAAGATGTAAATATTTGTCCACCTATATTATGTCTAATTGTAATAACTAAGGCTCCAGCGGGGTCGGTATAAATGTTTGTTATAACTCCGTTTGCAACTGGATAGATTATTTCATTTGTTCCTCTACTACTTGTTATATCATATGCAGCATGTCCATAATGTGGATATTGAGAAACAATTCCTGTCTCTGTTGGAAGATGCCATGGATTTTCTACTACTATTGGTTCAGTTGGAATTTCAACTTTTTCTTCTGGTTTTTCTTCTTCTTTTTGTTCTGTATTTTCTTCTTCTTTTATCTCTATTTTTGGTATTTCTACTTCTTGAAGAGTTATATTTTCATTTGAATCGTTTATCCAATTTATAAGAGATAACATATTAGATTGCTCTTCTATTTCTTTTTTTTCAACGATATTTGCTTCTGACATATTCTTGGTATTAATAGATTGATATTTTATTTCATAGATAGTCTCTTTACTATAGGCCTCTACTACTTTTAATCCTGTAGATATGAGTAATAGCCCAATTGAAATTAATAGTAGCAATTTTTTTCTAATTGATTTTTTTTCCATAAAATGTACTTCCTTTTTCAATGTGCTATATTATACTCAAAAAAAAAGAAATGTCAAATTTCGACATTTCTAATATCTTTTTCTAGCATCCATCAGTTCTTTTTGTAAGTACTTTATTTTTGTTTGTTTTTCATTAAAATAATTAATTTTTTCTTGTATTTCTTGTTCTAATGTATATAGTTCTTTATCTGTAGGTTTTTTATCTACTCCTACTTCCATGCAATGGTCCGCTAATATATCATTTCCTCTTCTTAATTCTGAATTAACTTGGACAAATCCTTCTAATCCTAGTCCTTGATGTGGTCCTTCCATTGCATAATAACTGTTTGGATAAAGTCCTTCAAATAGTTTTGATATTTCTTGGAATTTTTTTCCTCCATGTGTTCTATTTAAACTTTCTGTCATTTTTTTTATTTTTTCTACATCTTTTTCATGAAACTTTTGAACTCTATAAGGACATGGAATATTATTTCTTCTCATGTATTTTGCTACTCTTTCTCCAGTTAATATCGATATGTTAGCTATTATTTGAGCTGACTGAAATCTTATATCATCATCTAAAATAGTAAGATTTTTGTTTTTTAAGTCTTTATATTTATTTGCTTTATTATATTTTCTTTTTAATATTATTGATACTTGTTTTAAATTAGTAACTAATTCCTGTAATTCACTATCATTAAGATTACTTGTCTTTAAGATTTCATCTAAATCTGGATAACTAAATCTTTTATTACTTTTAATTATTGTTTTTAAAAATTTTTCGTCTACAATTTCTCCATCTTTTGAAATTTCAAAAAAATAACTTCTTGCATATCTATATTCATTTGGAAGTAAACTTAATGAATTGGTTACTTCAGTTGGAAAAATTTGGACTACACTACTAGACTGAAATTCTCTATTCTTATTATTTGGAATTCTAAAATTTTCTTCTCTTTGTAATGCTTCTTGAATAATAGAAGAATTATAGGAAAAATATCCAAGTACTGAAACTCCATGAGTTCCTAATAATAAATTACCATTTTTTAATTTTCTGCACGATATTCCATCATCTAAAATATTACTATTATTTGTATCTGCAGTTATAATAAATTCTTTAGTTATTGGTCTATCCTTATCATTTATTTTGTAATCAACTAATTTCAATTTATCCATTATATTACTAGGAAATTGTATAGAGACATTATATTTTTTCAATATTTCTTCTGCTTTTATTTTTTTTGTTTCTTCTCCTTCTACTTTTTTTATTAATTCATTTATCTTTTCTTGCTTTTCTATCCTTTTTGGATTTTTAATTCCACTTATCTCATATAATTTTCTATATAATAATCTTAAACATTTTTTCTTTTCTAAATCTTTTAAATAAAACTTTTTTTGACTCATTACTATATTGATTAAATAATGATAATACTGATAATCTTTTATATTATCTTGTTCAAGACTTTCTATATAATTTTTTATTAAATTAAATATCAATGTATTATCGTTTCTATCCTTTACATTTACAAGAGTATCCATTTTTTTAAAGGAGTATTCAATGTATTTTGGGTTTTTTATTTTTTTTATTAAATATTTAATATAATCATATGGTTTATTTTCTAATTCCTGATTATCATATTCTATTAAATCTGCAACATCCATTAATCTATCTAAACTTTTATTTGCCATTTTATTATTTGGAAATGTTCTTTCATTTTCTATGGTATCTATTTTTTGTTTTAATTTATTAATTTTTCTATTTAATAATTTTCTATCTATTTCATCGTAATTTTCTACTAAGGTGCTTAAGCTTTTTAATAAATTAATTACTCTATCTAATGATTCAGTTCCATCAAATTGATTCAATTGGTCGTTAATTATATCAAAAATAATAATCATAACTTCATTTGGATTTTCTATACCTTTTTGATAGACTAACTTATGGATGCTTGTTTTTTCTGTACCATTTAGATAATTCTGTATCATAGTTTTTGTATTTCTTGCATGACTCATAGTATCATTCCCTTCTATTTTTACTTATTAATTCTAGTTCAGTAGTTAATTGTTTAATTCTTTCTATTATTCTTCTTGCTTTTACTTTATCCACACCTGATGAAGTAATAGAAAGTGTTGTTTCTAACTCTTTTAATGATAAGTTAGAAGTAAAAAAAGTAGGAAGATGATTATCCATCCTATATTGAAGAATAGGTCCTAAAACTTCGTCTCTAGACCAATTTGTTTCATTTTCTGCTCCTATATCATCCAGTAATAATAAAGGGATTTTTTTTATATAATTAAATTTTTCTTGATAGTTATTTGAAAATGATGATTTTAGTGTCACTAAAAAGTCAGGATAATAGATTAGTACACTCTTGATATTTTTTTTGGCCATTTCATTAAATAATGCCGCAATCAAATAAGTTTTTCCTGACCCAAAAGACCCTGTTAAATAACAACCTCTTGGCATGTCCTCTTTATCATATTTATTCATAAAATCTTTAAAAAACTTTAATATTGGTAGTCTTGCTTTATCGTCTTTATAAATATTTTTAAATGATGCTTCTTTAATACCTTTTGGCATTTCAAATAATTCTAAATTATTTTTATATAAATTATCTTCTTCTTGTTTTTTTAATTTTTCGCATGCAATATATGAGAAATTTATAATATTATTTTCTATTATTGGAGTATTACAGTAACCTTTCATATTATTTTTACAAGAATCTAAATTTTTACATTTATTACAATTTTGAAATTCTAGAAAACTATCTTGTAATTGAGAAGTATATTTCATTAATATTTCTTCTTTTATATTCAAATTGTATACATACTCTTTAAATAATTTGTCACTACAAGCTTCTTGAAAAGATTGGGTTAATTTTAAATTGTCTTCTTCATATATATCTGTTATTTTTTTCAAATTAATCCCTCCTTTTTTCATTTTAACGAAATCTACTTTTTTTGTCTATAGAGTTTTTAAAATAATTATTTGTTTAATTAAAAAAATTCTGATTTTCAAAAATATTTTTTTTGAAACATTGTAAAATTTATTATTTTATGCTTTATTTTACTTTCTTATCGTTTATTTCTATACCTAATTTCAATCTCATTTTTTCTATAAACTCTTTTTTACTGTCTCTTTCTAGATTTAAATAAAAATTATTATTTGGTATATATGCTAAATTATCTAAAGCACTTTCTGTATCTTTCAATCTTAAGTATGTCTTTTCATTGCACCAAATAAATATCCCCACAACAAACTCTTTTGGTATATGAGCAGAAAATGAAGGAGGAGAAGGAATTTCCATTCCAGATGAA
Source organism: uncultured Caryophanales bacterium (assembly GCA_947165475.1). Taxonomy (GTDB): domain Bacteria; phylum Bacillota_I; class Bacilli_A; order RF39; family UBA660; genus UBA3789. The sequence goes on from CAMVAN010000016.1 coordinate 22,508, forward strand.
AGCTTTATTTTTTTAGATGGTTTATACTCAAATGATGTTAAACTATTTAAAACAGCTTCTTCATTATTGTTATCATAAATTGTTTCTATCCATTTCTGATATGCTTCTTTGTCTATAGATAATAAGTCTTTAATAAATTCCCTTGGAATTTCTATAATAACATTTGCTGAATCATTTGGTGGATTATCTTTCCAACCATAATTACATAATGCTTCAATATTTTTATTCATTTGCCATACAAAACTTGTACGCTGATAATCAAAACCTTTTTCTAATATACTTTTTGCATTATTAATTGATGTTCCATGTTTTACTATTATGTCTCCATTATTTAGAATAGATGTTGCTATTGCAATTATTTCTTGTCTTGGCATGTTATCCATATTTATTCATCCTTTACTAGTTATATAATTTTCAGTTATTCTTTTGTTTTATAAAATGTTTACCTAATTTTATGGTTTTTCTCTCTTTTTTTTGAATAACATTATATTTTTTTATGGTATCTAAATAGTATGTAATTAGATAAATATTATATTCAATATCAATCTTTTTTTTCTGATTAGTTGTATTTTTGTACACAGCATTTAAATATTTTAGTCTCTTTTGTATTCGTTCCATATTTTTTTCATCTACGTTTTCATTAGCATTAACCATCCATTCACATTTTATTATTTCATAAATACAAGATAAATTAAATTTATTATTATTTAAAATAGTTATTGAATTTATACTATTTCCACTGCTAATTATTTTCATAACAATTGCAAATAAACTACATAAATGTATTAGTCTTTGATCGTATATAATTTTTTCTATATCTTCTATATCAATAGTCAAACTCTTTATGTCCCAGCATTTATCAATTATGTCTTTTTGATATAAATATTTTCTTTTTGTTATACGATTAAAGCTTTGATTCTTACTTTTATCTTCTGCTTGTTTTAAAGTAGGCTTTTCTTTTCTTGTTTTATAATACTCTATGGTATACATCGTCTCTCCTCCTTGGCTGCAATTATAACATACTAATCTTTATTTACTCAACTTTTTTATAAAAGAAAAAAATCACCAATTTGGTAATTCATTATTTGTTTTATATTCGTTTTGTTTTTATTTTTCCCGGAACTTCGTTAATCCAACTGATTATCTCTTTTTTCATTTCATCGTCTAAATAATCAACAACTTCATTATTATGTTTTTCAGATTCATGAAAGTTGCTTCCTGCACATATCAATAAGCCTTTTTTGTCTGCATATTGATATAGATAATTTACTTCCTTTTCATTTTTTGGCTCATTACAAATCTCTATACCATCAATATATGGTACACAAGAATTTAATAATATTTCAATATTATTATCTTTAGAATATTTATATGGATGTGCTAAAAAAAGTTTGTCACCATTATCATGAATTATTTTGCTTAATACATCAATAGTAGGCCACACAATATTCATGTCTATATATAAGGGAAAACTATTGTCCATTGTACTTAATCTATAGAAATCATTTACACTTGTAATATTATATTTATCCAGAAATATTTTGTTTTTATTAGTTGTACTTAGCATTCTAAAAACAGCAGCGTGAGCAAATTCTTCTTTTGAATCATAGGATGTTGTTTTATCTAGTAATAAATTTAACTCTTTACATTTATCAACTAATTTATTATAAATTTTCATTTATCTTGTGGAAATTGTCCCATATTGTTCTTTTGCCCATTTTTTTTTATATTATATCATATTATTCTTTTTATAATTCTTTTTAAGATTTTAGTATAAGTATTTTCAACATCATTTATTTTTTTTCCATCAATCAAAAGATTATGTTTAACAATCTTATTATCCACTATACTATAAAAGCCCACTTCGTCTTCTGTGATAATAGCATCTATCTGAATGGGAGGCTCGATTTTAAACACCTCTGCATAAACCTTATTTCTTAAATATGTTCTATATTGCAATGTTTCTAAATCCGATTCACTTAAACCATTAACTGACAATAACCCCGGATGAGTGTGATAATTGACCCATATTTCCTTTGAATGATCAAATAATAATGTTGTCATCATTTGATAATTTATAAAATCTTTACTATTATATTGTATACGTTTATTGGTTCTTTCAATTATTTCTTCTCCATTTGACTCATAATAATCTAAAAAGTAAATTTCACCATTTAATATTTTTAACCTTATTAATCCATTTTGTTCCAATTTTGATTGAATGCACAAAGATATTAATTCTTTATATTCATCACTTCTAATATTAATTATCATAATGGTCCTCATCTTTGTGAGTTATTATATCACACTAATTCATATTCTTGAATGGTATTTTTAGTGAAATATGTTTATGCTTCCTGATAAAAAAACAAGAATCTATATATATTTCTTGTTTCTCTATTTTTTAATAGTTGAATTAATTTCAGTAGTAAAACTTTGTGGAATAACATAGCCAATCGAATATCCTAACTCAAGAGCTTTTCTTTGTAACATATCATATTTTCTTTCCACATCAATAAATTGTATTTTTTCAGGAGGGATTATCCCATATAATGCAATTCCATATTCGCTTTGCATATTTGGACCATCATATGGCTTGTTAATATTAATGTACACGTTTGACAACAATTGTGGAAATGATAGACTTTCCTTTATTATTAATTGTGCTTGTTCTTGAGTTACACTACTATCTCTTAATCCTCTAACATCTCCAAAAGATGCTTTTATATCTAACAAATCATCAAAAGCAATTAAATATACTTTATTTTTGCAGCAACAAAAATTGTGTATCAATCTTTTACCTCTATTTAAAGCCTCTTGTTTGTTGCTAGAATCAAATATATTGCTTAAATCTATTTTATATTCTAATATTCTTAAATAAAAGTCTTCTTCTTTTTCGCCTACTAATGGTTGAATCGGAAAATCATAATTTGTCCTGTATGTTTTTTTCTTAAGTTCAGTATAGCTCTTCTATTTCAAAATTAGTGCTAACTTTATGTCTATCTTTTGCGCAATTTTTAATTCTATCATAATATATTCATAACTTATTTTAATTATACAAAAAACTCGTTTCTATGTTCAAGAAACGAGATCATATCACTTAATCATCTTTTTGTTCTAACAGTTGATATATCTGAATTAATAGTGTATCTTCCGTCAACCACATCTTCAAGCCATATTCTCAACTTATTCTCAGGTGTACCATTTAATACATCATAACCAGCTACCGTTCTATCATCACTAGGTCTAATTCGATAAACTGGTCTATCCGTTATTTTCATAGCTCCTCTTTCTAGGTCTGATGCTACATTATAAAAGAAAGCTCTAGAAGTTGCATTATCTAATTGCCAAACATTGGCTGTTGATGGAAAATATTTTTTCATTGATGTTGACATCATGCCAATTTGAATTTCTTCTGAATCAGGCAATCTATATAAAACATAAATACTTTCATCACCCATAAATTCATTTTCATATTTTTCTTTTTCTTCATTAGAAATTGGCATTAAAATAATATCAGGATTTTTTAAATTAACTCCAACCATGTTATTCACCTCACTAATTGGACAATATTATAGCACATTTTTGTTGATTTTACAATTTTTAATTGCCTTTCGAATGTTTCCAAAGTGGGGAGATTTATAAATAATCTCTTTTTATTTCATTCTTTTGATTTTTCCTTTATATGAACTACAAGTCTCAATTATTAATTTATTATTTTTTATTTTAAACATAACACTATCGTCTTGATTTGTCCTATATATTTTTGAATCTTTTAAATTTGCTAATACTTTTTTATTGGGATGCGCATAACGATTGTTTTTTCCAACACTAATAATGGAATATTTAGGATTTATTTTATTTATGAATTCTTCACTGCTACTTGTCTTTGATCCATGATGTCCTACTTTAAGTACATCTATATCTGGTAAATTATATTTCTCTAATATTTCTTCTTCAGTAGTACTTGAAGCATCCCCCATAAACATAAATTTATAACCATTTAACTCTGTATATATAACATTTGAGTTATCATTTTCATTATCGTATTCTTTTGTTTGTAGAAAGTATAATTTATTCTTATCTATATTTAATTCTTTAATACAGGAATAGTATTTAATTCTCTTTTTATCTAATACTTTAATTAATTCTTTTTCTAGTTCATTATAAGGTCCACAATTAAATATAACTTTCTCTACTTTAAAATTATTAACTAAATTAACAGCTTCCCCCATATGATCAAAATCTCCATGTGGTAACTATCGGTTATGCACACGAATTAAGTCATTAAAAAAAGAACTATCACTTATGATAATTCTTAAGCAGACATTATAAATATCACTTCTTTGTATAATTTAAATATGCTTTTATTAAATCTGCATCCATAAGATTTTTTGGTACTTCATCAGGATTGAAAAATTTTAAACGTTTTGTTTCTGAATCACCTTTTAAAGTAGATTCATCACTTATTGAAATATCTGCCAAATATAATGATGTATTATTATAAACGATATCTCCATTTGGATAACTATTTTTTCTAGATTTACCAGATAATGTATCTATAAGTTCAATTTCATTAGGATCAAGTTTAATTCCTGTTTCCTCGTAAGCTTCTCTGACAGCAGTCATTCTTAAATCTTCACCTAAATCTTGACATCCACCAGGAAGTCCCCATTTATTTCTGTCAGTTCTTTCTTGTAATAATATTTGTCCATTTTCATTTCTTATAATAATAGCAGCACCAGTTTGTATAAAAGGTATATGGCTAATTCTATCATCTAAAGCCATTCTAAATAATACTGGATATCCACCATATCTTGCACTAAGTTCTAATAATTGTTCTTCATTTAAATTTAATATAAGATTAACAAATTCTTCATGTGTATACTCTCTCATTTTTTTATATTTCATAAAATAGCCTCCAATTGACTTACATAATTATATCACAATTTTATACTAATTCATATTCTCTAGCAATTATTCTATTATCCGAACAATATTTTATAACATACTCATTATCTTGTTTACAAATAACTATACCTACTGTATCATTTCCTTCTATAGTTTTTTTATTTTCATCTATATAGTTCATATATGTCATAATTTGACCTGTATGTTCTTTCTTTAACTCAGTTACTTTTAATTCGACTACTACATAACATTTATATTTGATATTATATAAAAGTAAATCAATATAATTATATCTATCACCTATTTTAATAGGATATTCACTTTTAATAAATGTAAATCCGTTTCCTAACTCATCTAAAAAATTTTCAATATCTTCTAGAATTAATTTTTGTAATACTTTTTCAGAAAAAATATCATATTTATTACTATTTCTAATCACAATTGGATTTTTTACAAAGTCAACCACATTAGATTCATCTTGCTTTATCAATTTATTCTTAGTAGATTCTGGTAATCTTTCATATACATTAGACTTTATTCTTTCTCTTAGCTTCCTAACTGATAAATTTTGCTGCTCACTAATTTTAATATAAAATGCAATTTTATTAATATCATCAAATCTTAAAATTTCGTCGTAGTGACTCCATGATAATTTTGCCGACAGTGTCGGCAATTTTTTTTCTGATACGAAATTATAATATTTCATCATTCTATATAATAATCTAACACTATAATTTTTATTTAAATCATATTTTAGCTTTTGTGAATACTCTTTTATTATTCCTTCGCCATAATGCTTACCTGCTTCATTTAATATTTT
>CAMVAN010000017.1 GCA_947165475.1 uncultured Caryophanales bacterium
AAGACTACGTTTATTTTTTTATTAATTGTTATTTTATGGGGTATGGTTATTTTTTATGCTAGTAGTAGAACTAGTAGAGAAAGTAATTCTAATAGTAAAAAGATAATTACTTTTGTTTTAACTAAGACTATTTCTTTTACTAATTATGTTCATTTAACAAATATAGATTTAAGTGATGATAATGTTTCTAGAATGGTTCTTATTATTAATAAACCATTAAGAAAAGTTGTTCATTATTTAATATATTTTATTCTTGCGATATTTGTTTATTTATTTTTTTATTCTCTTGGGTGTACTAGATTTAAGATTCTTATTTTTACTTGTTTATTGTGTTTTTTTTATTCTTTAACGGATGAGGTTCATCAGACTAGGGTAGATGGTAGAACTGGACAGTTTTTAGATTGTATTATTGATACTAGTGGAGCTATTACTTCTAGTATGATTTTATTTTTAAAAAAGAAATGAAGAGTTGTCAATTTACAAGATAATTCTTTTTCTTTCTTTCTTTTTTTTATATTTTTATTAATATTTGATATAATATTATAGAGGTTGGTTTTATGAGAGCATTGTGTGTTGGACATTCTACTTTTGATACTACGTTACCTGTTATGGAGTATCCACAGGAGAATATTAAATATCGTTTAAATCATCATATTGAGTGTGGTGGAGGACCTGCATCTAATGGCGCATATCTTCTTGCTAAATGGGGGCTAGATACGACTCTTGCGAGTATTGTTGGCAATGATTATTATGGTGATAGAATTATTGAAGATTTTAGAAATATTGGTGCTAATTGCGATTATATAGAGCAAAGAGATGATCATATGACTACAAGTAGTTATATTATTGCGAATATGAGTAATGGTTCTAGAACAATTTTATCTTCAAAAGGGAAACCTATTCGTAAACTGTCTAGAAGAGTAGATGCTTTAGCAGATGTAATATTAATTGATGGAGAACATCCTGAAACTGCTGATGAAGTATTAGAACATAATCCTGATGCAATTAGTGTTATTGATGCGGGAAGATTAAATGAAGATACAAAATATCTTGGTAAGAAAGTAAATTATTTAGTATGTTCTAAGGATTTTGCGGAAGAATTTACTGGTATGAAAGTTGATTTGAGAAATTTTAATAGCTTAGTTATGATTCATAATAAATTAGAAGAATATTTTCAAAATCAAGTTATTATTACATTAGAAGCATATGGTAGTTTTACTAAAATAGATAATCAATATGAAATTATTCCTAGTATTAAAGTAAAAGCTATTGATTCTACTGGCGCAGGGGATATATTTCATGGTGCTTTTACTTATTTTATTGCGAATCATTATTCTTTACGTGAAGCAATTCGCTTAGCATCTATTACAGGAGCAATATCTGTAACTAGAGTTGGATCTAGAAATTCCATTCCTATGTTATCTGAGGTTTTGGATTATGATACCATTATATAGTCAATTACCTAGTATAGATTTACATGGATATGATCGAGATTATGCTCGTATATTAATAAATGAATTTATAGATGATCAATATAAGTTAAAACAAGAAAATATTATTATTGTTCATGGGAATGGTTCGGGGATTTTAAAGAGAATGACACAAGAAGTATTAAAAAGAAATAAATATGTAAAAGAATATAAAATAGATAATTTTAATAGTGGTATGACTATTGTTACTTTAAAACGAAGATTATAATCTTCGTTTTTCATGCTATAATATTTTTATTGGGAAGGTAGGCATTATGAAAGATAGTTTAATTATATGTCCAAATGATACAAAAATTAATATATTAAAAGATTTAGAAAAAGAAAAAGGTCTTCATCATTATCATTTTATGAGTAAAGAATCTTATTTTGAAAAATATTTTTTTTCTTTTAAAGTAGATGCTTTATATTATTTAATGAAGAAATATCATTTTCAGATTGATATTTGTAAAAAATATTTAAATTATCTATATTTAATTGAAGATGATAGAAGTTATAAAAATACTAAGTTAGTTTTTTTACAGAACTTGAAGAGAGATTTAATGAATAATAAGTTATTAGAGTTTTCTACTTTAAAAGACTATTCTGAGATTAAGGTTTTTTCCTATTATCATTTAGATAAATGGGAGGAGGAAGCTCTATCTTATCATGTGTCTTTTTCTAATCAAACAATTCATACTCCAGTTTACGAGTTTTTAACTATGGAAGAAGAAGTGAATTTTCTTTGTATTAAAATACTTGAATTAGTAAAAAGAGGGGTAGATTATTCTAAAATTATTATTTGTAATGTATCAAATGATTATTATTATATTATGAATCGTATATTTTCCTATTATCATATTCCGATTGAGATTCCTTTTCGTAATTCTATTATTGGTATACCTGAAGTAAAAGAGTTTTTAAAAACTCGTGATTTAGAAGTTATAACAGATTCTTATTTATATGATAAAGTGCAATCTATATTAGAAGAGTTATCTCTTCTTCCTAAAGATTCTTATTTCGATGAAATTTTATATGATAGATTAAAAAATACATATTATAAAAATATAAAATACAAAGATAGTGTAAAGATTAAAGACGTAGTCTCTTCTTCTTTTTCAGATGATGAATATGTTTTTGTTGTAGGATTTAATCAAGATAAGTTACCAACTATTTATAAAGATATTGATTATTTATTAGACTCTGAAAAAGATGAAGTATTATTATATACTACCACTTATAAAAATCAAAGAGAAAAGGAATTGGTTATAAATGCATTATCTAGTATTAAGAATTTGACTTTATCATTTAAGAGAAAAACACCATTTCAGTCTTTTTATCCATCTAGTTTAATAGAAGAATTAAAATTAGAAGTTATTTCTTTTGATGATGATAATTACTCTTATAGTAATTTATATAATAAAATTCGCTTATTAGAAAAATTGGATGATTATTATATCTTTGGAGAAAAAAGAGATGGCTTAGAGTTATTATATTCTACTTATCAATTACCTTATCAAACTTATAATAATTCTTATTTGAAAATTGATGATGATTTATTCATTAAGAATATTAAGTCATTATCTTTATCTTATACATCTATTCAGTCTTATCATTTATGCAAATTTTCTTATTACTTAAAGTATATTTTAAAGATAGATTCTTATGAAGAAAAGTTTTCTTCTATGATTGGTAATTTATTTCATTTTATTCTTAGTAAATTTTATTTTGAAGATTTTGATTTTTCTTCTTTATGGGATAGTTTTTTATTAGATAAGAAGATTTGTGCAAGAGATAGTATTTTGTTGATACGTATTCGAGAAGAATGCTTAAAGTTTTTAGATATATTAAAAGAAGAGTATTTATTAACTGGATTTAATGATTCTTTAGAAGAACAAGAGATTAAATTGGATTTTGATTTTCAAATACCTGTTCAATTTATCGGTTATGTAGATAAAATTATGATTGATAAAAGAGATGATAAAACTTATTACTCTGTTATTGATTATAAGACTGGGTATGTTGATACGCATTTAGAACCATTAAAATATGGGCTAAATATGCAACTACCCATTTATATGTTTTTAATTGAAAAATCTAATGTTTTATCAAATCCTATTTTTTCAGGAGTTTATTATCAAAATATTTTATTTCCTTATTCTTCTTTTGATGAAAAAGATGATAAAAAAAAGTATTATTTGCAAGGATATAGTACGGATAACATAGATGTTTTATCTCGTTTTGATTCTAGTTATGAAAATAGCCAAATGATTAGGAGCTTAAAATATAGTGAAGATAAGGGATTTGGTACTTATAGTAAAATATTAACAGAGAATGATGTTAAAAGTTTTGTATCATATACTGAAAAAATTATTTTGAATTCAATTTCTTCTATTTTAGAAAGGGATTTTTCTATTAATCCTAAAGTGTATGATGGAGAAAATATTTCTTGTAAATTTTGTGGGTTTCGTGATATTTGTTTTCGAAAAGATAAAAATATTATGTATCTTGATAAAGTTGATGATTTATCTTTTTTAGGAGGTGAGTAGAGTGGCTTGGACAACGGAACAGCAGCAAGCAATTGATATGGAAGGTAAAAATATTATTGTTAGTGCTGGGGCTGGATCTGGAAAAACTGCAGTATTGACGGCAAGAGTGCAAAGACTTTTACAATCAGGTGTTCATATTAATGAATTATTAGTACTTACTTTTACGAATGCTGCGGCATTTGAAATGAAAGAAAGAATTAGAAAAACTATTAAAAAGACTACTGGTTTAGAAGAAGAATTAAATTACATTGATGCTTCCTATATCACAACATTTGATTCTTTTTCATTATCTATTGTAAAAAAGTATCATACTTTATTAAATATTACTGATAATATAGGTATTACGGATGAAGCAATTATTAATATAAAAAAAGAAAAACTACTTGATGATATATTAGAAGAGATGTATCAAAATCCTTCTTTAGAATTAAAAAAGTTTTTACATGATTTTTGCTTAAAAGATGATATTCCTCTTCGTGAAGCAGTCTTATCTATTTATAAAAAAATTGAATTGAAATATGATAAGAAAGATTTTATTAAAAATTATTTTAAAGAATTTGGCCAAGATAAAATTAAATTTTTTTCTGAGAAATACATTTCTATTATTTTAGATAAAATAAAATTATTAAATTCTACGATTGATTCATTAGATTTATATTTTGATGGAGATTTTGTTGATAAAGTTCGATCTAATTTTATGAAATTATTAAGTGCAAAGGATTATGATGAAGTTCTATTAGGGCTTGATTATAAAAGTATTACTGTTCCAAGAGGTAGTGAAGAAGAAGGCAAAAAATTAAAAAAACAAGTATTTGAACTTGCTTCTTCTATTAAAGATCTTTGTATTTATTCTTCTTTTGATGATATGATTCAGACCGTTTTATCTACAAAAGATACTATTACTATTTTGCTATCTATTATAGAAAAACTAGATGATAGATTAGATGACTATAAATTAAAACATAATATTTTTAATTTTACGGATATTGCGAGACTTGCGATTCAGATTGTTAAAGAACATACAGAGGTTCAAGAAGAGTTAAAAAATACTTTTCATGAAATATTAGTAGATGAGTATCAAGATACATCTGATACTCAAGAAGTTTTTATATCTTTAATTTCTCATGATAATGTTTATATGGTTGGAGATATTAAGCAATCTATCTATCGTTTTCGTAATGCTAATCCATATTTATTTAAATCTAAATATGATACTTATAGAGATACTGATTTAGGAATAAAAATAGATTTATTAAAAAATTTTCGTTCACGTATGGAGGTTCTTGATAATATAAATTTATTATTTGATTATATTATGGATGATGTTATTGGTGGAGCAGATTATCAAGCAAGTCATAGAATGGTATTTGGAAATAAAACTTATATAGAAGAAGGAAAAACTGAGCAAAATTATAATATGGAATTTATTACATATGATAAAGAGTTATTAAAAAAATGTTCTTTATCTGAAGAAGAAGCTTATATTATTGCGGATGATATAAAGAAAAAAGTAAGCGAAAAATTTCAAGTGTTTGATAAAGATGAGTTAATCCTTCGAGATATTTGTTTTAGTGATTTTGTCATTCTTCTTGATAAGAGTAGAGATTTTAATTTATATAAAAAAGTATTTGAATATTTTCAAATACCACTGTCTGTATTAAAAGATGAGTCTTTAAAAAGAGAAGATGATATTTTAATTATTAAAAATATATTTCAGTTTTTAATTTGTATTAAGAATAATAGTTTTGATAATAATTTTTTGCATTCTTTTATTAGTATTTCAAGAAGTTTTTTAATTGAGATGAGTGATAATGAAATATATAAGATGATTTCTGATAAGAGTTATTTTCAAAGTGATTTATATAAAAAATGTTTAGTGTTAGTTAAAGATATGGATACTATTCCTTTAAGTAGTTTTTATTTAAAAATATTGGATTCTTTTCAATATGATGAAAAGTTATTAAAAATTTCTAATATGAAACAAAATAGAATCAGAGAAGAATATATTTATAATTTATGTTTAAATTATGAGAATATGGGTTATTCTATATATGATTTTAATGATTATTTAGAGGAAATTTTGAATGGAGATTATGATTTAAAGTTTAATATCTCAAAAGAAGAGAGCAATAGTGTTAAAATTATGACAATTCATAAATCTAAAGGATTAGAGTTTCCTATTTGTTATTTTGCTGGGTTTTCTTCTAGATTTAATATGAGTGAGTTGAAAGAAAAAATAATATTTGATAATAATTATGGAATAATTGCTCCTAAGGTAGATAATTCTTACCAAGATACTTTTATAAAGACTTTATTAAAGATTCATACGAGAAGAGAAGAAATATCTGAGAAAATACGTTTATTATATGTTGCTTTTACTCGAGCTAAAGAAAAAGTGATTATAGTTTGTCCTAGTCTTGTAGAAGAAAAAGAAGTTTTTGATGTTTTGCCTGTTTATGAGCGGGAACAATATAATTCTTTTTTTTCAATTATGAAAAGTATTTATTCTTTATTATTGCCTTATCATAAAGAAAGTAATATTATTGCGGATAAGAATTATTTAAATGAGATTAAGTCGAAAGAGATAAAGACTAATAATAATAATTCTTTAGTTGTTTTAGAAAATGATTTTCAAAGTATTGAAATTGTAGAAGAACATTTTTCTAAAAAACATAAGGATTTAGAATCTTTAGAAAAAATGAGTTTTGGAACGATGATTCATGAAGTTTTGGAAAATATTGATTTCTATGATTATGATTTAGAGCAATTTCATTTATCAGATTATATTAATAAAAAAATTAAGTCTTTTTTAGAAAGTGATTTTATAAAAAAATATAAGAATTGTTCTATTTATAAAGAGTATGAGTTTATTTATGAAGAAGATAATAATATTCTTCATGGTATTATTGATTTAATGTTTGAAGATGATAATTCTATTACTATTGTAGATTATAAGTTAAAAAATATTAATGATATAGAATATGATAAGCAAGTTTTAGGATATAAAAAATATATAGAAAATAAGACAGGTAAGAAAACAATTGCTTATTTATATTCTATATTAGATGAAGTATATCGGGAGGTAGCATGATAAGAATCTGTTTTGTATGTTTGGGAAATATTTGTAGAAGTCCTATGGCAGAAGCAATATTGAAAAATTTTATTAAAGAAAATGGGGAAGATGCTCATTATTATATTGCTTCTCGTGGTACTTCTTCAGAAGAAGAGGGAAATGATTTTTATCCTCCTGTAAAAAAAATATTAGATCTACATGAAATAGAATATGATAAGCATGTTGCTAAAAAGGTTGTTAAAGAGGATTATGATAAGTTTGATTACTTTGTATGTATGGAAAAAAGTAATATGGATTCTTTATTTAAAATATTTCAAATAGAAGATTGTTCGAAGATTATATTATTATTAGATAGAGATATAAGTGATCCTTGGTATACTAGAGATTTTGAAACTACTTATCAAGATATTTATGAGGGAATTTTGACTTTATATAAAAAGTTATCGAATCGATAGCTTTTTTTATTATTTTTCAATATAATATAAGTGGTGATATTATGAGACTAAAAGAGATACCTAGTAAATTATTATATCTATATTTTTTTATTCCTCTTTCTATTGGATGTTTTATAAATTATTCTTTTAATGAAGATATTTGGTATATGTTAAAGTATGGAGAAATAATTTTAAATAAAGGCTTTATTCATACAGATATTTTATCAATGCATTCTAATTTACATTTAGTTATTCAGCAAGGATTTACTAATGTGATTTTTTATTTTATTTATTCTAATTTTCAGCAATATGGTTTATTTTTACTTTTAGAATTATTTATTATTTTATATTTAATTCTTTTTTATAAGATTTCATATTTACTTACTAATAATAAACTGTATTCTATTATTACTAGTATTGTATCTACAAGTTTATTAGAGTTCTTTCTTTCTCCTAGAGCACAGATTTTTACTTATCTATTTGTTTTAATAACAATTTATATTTTAGAAAGTTTTTATAAAAATAATCAAACTAATTTGATATATTTTTTACCTTTAGTATCTTTATTACATATTAATTTACATGGAGCTTTATGGATAAGTTTGTTTATATTTATGTTTCCATTTTTAATTCAGTTATTTTTAGATAGGAATAAGAATATTTGGAAGTTATTAGTAATCTTATTTTTAATGTTTCTGGTGGGTTTTTTAAATCCTTATACATATGAGTTAGTTTTTTTTCCGTTTCTTAGTTATTCTTCCTTTATTAATTCTTTTATAACTGAGTTATTTCCTATTACTATTAATAATAATATTGGGAAGATATTTTACTTTTTATTAGGAACTATAATTTTATTTTATATTTATAATAAAAAGAAAAAATTTAAAATTAAACATTTATTATTATTATATGGTACTATTTTTATGACTTTAATAAATATTCGGAATTTTGCATTTTTTATCTTAGGATCTATTTATCCTATAATGAGTTATATAAAGAAAAGTTATATTAAAGTTAGAAGTGGAGGAAGTGTTTATTTAAATCTAGTTTATGTTTTTCTTTTACTTGTTTGTTTATTTTTTTCTATTGAGATGAATTCTTTTCGATTAGTTTCTTCTGCTAAAAAGAGTGGGGATTATTTACTTAAACATTACTCTGACTCTTCAATTGTTTTGTATTCAGAATTTAATTTTGGGTCTTATTTAGAGTATATAGGTTATCATCCTTATATAGATACTCGAGCAGAAGTTTTTTTGAAAAAAGCTAATCATAAAGAGGATATATTTTTAGAGTTTTCTGATGTATTAAATGGTACAATTGATTTTGATAAATTTATTAATAAGTATCAGTTTACTCATTTTGTTGTCTATAATAATTCTTATATTGGGAGATATTTAAAGAGTAACAGTTCATTTAAACCAGTTTTTCGTGATAAGAATATTATTATATATGAAAGTATTTTATATAAACAGTAAGCCAACATACGTTGGCTTACTTATTTTTTTATTAAATTTTCTTTGACTTTTTGAAAAAAATATGTTAGTATAGTACCTACGAAAAGTGGGGGTATAGTCAAATGGAAATAGAAGATTTTGAAAATAGGGGTTTTCCTATTCAATCTTTAATAGTTCGTTTTGTTATTATTGTTCTTTTTATTTTTTTTGTTTGCATTATATTCTTTACTTTTAATGGTCTATCAAAAAAAAATAATAGTAGGGATAATATGACTAAGCAATATGATAGCAACTATCACAATAATGTATTATCTATTAAAGAAGACGCTATAAGATATTTTAATAATCACAAGGACATGGAATTACCTAATAGAATTAGTTTAGAAGATTTTATGAGAGAAGATAATGCTAATACTTTGAATGAATCAAATGAACAAACAATTGATAAGGAAAATTCTTATATTATGTATTCTAAATTAACTGATGGTATTTTATTAAAAATTTATTTAATTGATAGTTTTAATCATGACTCAACTATTGTTCATATTGGTGAATATTCTTATTGTAATGGGTCATATTGTGAGAAGAAAGAAATTGAAACAACTTCTAAGGAGACACATCAAGAAAGTGGTGTTATACCAGTAAAGGGAAAAATTGAAAAAGGAATTTATTATAATAATACAGATTATGACAGTAATGGTGAAATTATTTGCAAAGTAGTTGATGGTAAGTATTATGATAGTCAAGGAAAAATTTCAAGTAAAGATAAATATGAAGAATCGTGTAATGAAAAAAAGTATTCTTGTGAAATGCATAATGATGAGTATTATGATAAAGATGGTGTTAAGGTTTCTTTTGATCAATATCAAAAATCATGTTTAATAGAAGATAATAAACAAGAGGTAGTTTATAATTGCCAAGAGATAGATGGAAAGTATTATGATAAAGATGGAAAAGAAACTACAAAGAGTCAATATCAAAGAATTTGTCTGTCTTCTAATAGTAATGATAAGGAAGAACTGATTAATAAAAATAATATTGATTATTATGAATATCAGAAGACTATTACAAATACATATTTATCAGATTGGTCTAGATGGGGGGATTTCCAAAAAGCTGATTGTAAAATTACTTCTTTAAGTTGTTCTTCAGGTGATAATAATTGTTTAAAAGAAATAAAAACTTATAGAAGAAAAGAAAAAATTGGTACTTATAAAAAGACTTATCAGGATAAACGAGTTTCTTTACAAAAGAATGGTTCTGTAAATAAAAGCGTATGTTCTTCTTATAATTATTTATATATTAATAATGTATTGTATCGAACTAATAAGAATGAACATTATGAAGTTATTTCTAATATTACAAAAAATACACAAAAAGATTATGGTTATTGGAAATACAAGGGAAGAGAAACTTCTCAATCCGTAATAAACGATACATTATTAAATCATTATGTTTTAGTTCGGGTTGATGATAGTAGTTGTTTGGATACATGTGTCGGAAAAAATATTTATTATGTATATGATCATTATTATTATTCAGGTAAAATTTATAAAGTAAATAGTATTCAAAACTGTACTAAAACAAGTCAGTCTTTACCAGTTTTTCAGGCTTTATATCAAACAGTATCTTTTCAAAGAAGGGAACCATTATATGGGGATGTTTGCTATAAAAGTGAAAGACATAGAACTTTAGAAAATACTCAAAAAGTTGAGAAAAAATGGAGTATTTATAATGATCAGTCATTATTACAAAATGGTTGGAGTTATACAGGCAATCAAAAATAGGGGGATTTTTTATGAATGATATAAAAAAAATAGTTTTATTTAAAGATGAGAATTCTAAAGATGGAGGTTCTTGGTTAATTGTTAGAGATAGTGTTTATGAGATTGTTTCTTTGAAGGAAGGAAAAAGAATATGTGCAGAGTATGCGGCAATGAATGGAATAACTACAAGAGAAATGGTAAATGAGCAGCTATTAAATAAAGTAGTTTTTTATAGTTCGGATTTTAATAGTGCATTAAGAGATTATGTTGCTGAGAATGTTTTCTATGTTAATAGTAATAACACAGATGTTAAAAATGTACACGCTGAAAATAATGATATAGTTTCTGGTATGACAGATAATTTATCTAACGATGGGGATTATATGTTGGCAGAAGATGCTGAAGAAGTTGTTGAGACTTTAGGAGAAAAACCAAATCAATTTGTTATGGTTGGAAAACCTTATACTCCAGTTGAAATAAGTGATGGGGTAAATTCAAGTGAGTCTTTAGAAACATCTGATAGTCAATTATTTTCAGAAGCAAAAGATGATTTAATTAATAAGCCAATAGTAGAAGAAAAAAAACCAAATCAATTTGTTATGGTTGGAAAACCTTATACTCCAGTTGAAATAAGTGATGGGGTAAATTCAAGTGAGTCTTTAGAAACATCTGATAGTCAATTATTTTCAGAAGCAAAAGATGATTTAATTAATAAGCCAATAGTAGAAGAAGAAAAACCAAATCAATTTGTTATGGTTGGAAAACCTTATACCCCAGTTGAAATAAGTGATGGGGTAAATTCAAGTGAGTCTTTAGAAACATCTGATAGTCAATTATTTTCAGAAGCAAAAGATGATTTAATTAATAAGCCAATAGTAGAAGAAGAAAAACCAAATCAATTTGTTATGGTTGGAAAACCTTATACCCCAGTTGAAATAAGTGATGGGGTAAATTCAAGTGAGTCTTTAGAAACATCTGATAGTCAATTATTTTCAGAAGCAAAAGATGATTTAATTAATAAGCCAATAGTAGAAGAAAAAAAACCAAATCAATTTGTTATGGTTGAGAATCCTTATGTTTCAGATGATGCTGATGATGGAGTTATTGAAAGTGAAGAAATTGGAGAAGAGCCAATAAGTATAGGTGAAGAAGTAGGAGAAGAACCACCAAGAGAAGATGAGCATGAAGAAGAACCATCAAGAGAAGATGAGCATGAAGAAGAACCACCAAGAGAAGATGAGCATGAAGAAGAACCACCAAGAGAAGATGAGCATGAAGAAGAACCATCAAGTGAAGATGAGCATGAAGAAGAACCACCAAGAGAAGATGAGCATGAAGAAGAACCATCAAGTGAAGATGAGCATGAAGAAGAACCACCAAGAGAAGATGAGTATGAAGAAGAACCACCAAGAGAAGATGAGCATGAAGAAGAATCGCCAAGAGAAGATGAGCATGAAGAAGAATCGATTGGTGATGAAGATATTACAATAATTGATAGAATTAAGAGCTTTGGAAATAATGCACTAAAAAAATTAAAAGAATTAACTTTTTTTGGAACTATATTTGGAATGGTATTAGCTGGAATAGTAACCATTTTTGGAGTTAAATATTCTTTAAACCGAGATAAAGATGATATATATGTTACTCATTCCTCAAATACAGAAGAAATTCCAGATGATGAGTATTTATATTCAAGTCCTTTAGCTAAGTTTGTAGATGGAGTTATAAATAAATTTTTTCCTACTAATGAAAGTGTGACTGATGAAGAAAATGAGGATGAAGAAATATTGATGGGTGATGATACTGATTTAGAAATCGATGATAATATTGACGATAATTCTAATTCACCTATTCAGTATATTCCATACTTATCTGAAAGTGAAATTGATGACAATTACGATGCAGATGAAACTGACTTTGTTGAAACTACAACTGATACTGATTTAGATGAAAATGATTTTGTTGAAGCTACAACTGATACTGATATAGATGAAAATGATTTTGTTGAAGCTACAACTGATACTGATATAGATGAAACTGACTTTGTTGAAACTACAACTGATACTGATATAGATGAAAATGACTTTGTTGAAGCTACAACTGATACTGATATAGATGAAAATTATTTTGTTGAAGCTACAGCTAATACAGATATAGATGAAACTGACTTTGTTGAAATTACAGGTGATACTGATTTTTATGATATTACTATAGATGGCAATTCTGAAGATGTAGTTTTAGTTAATGATGAAGAACTATCTGATGAAATTGAGTTTTATGATGGTTACAATTCTGATAATACGTTAAATACTACTTCTGATTCTAGTGGTGATCAAACTGATTTAAATCTACCTGATCCAAATTATTCTGCTTATATTGATAATTATTTTAGAAGTTTGGAATTTAGTGGTGATGTATCTGAGAGTGGAAAGCAGTACGTTAAAGCTGCTTAAATAGTTTCATAAATTAATCAAACTTGACTTTAGTCAACATTTGTGGTATAATTTAGACACATTGAGAATTAAAAGGGGTTATATTTAGGGGGTTGAATACTATGAATAATAATTATATATTCGAATATTTGGACGAAAATGATTTTAGAAAAAAAGAGAGATCGTTAAGAAAATATAATATGTTAGCCTATAAAAAGTTAACTTTTAGTTATTATCCCGAGCTTAGAAAAGGTAATTTTTTAGGCCAGGAAGTAAAAAAAGATGAAAAAAGTAAAACTGTTAGTTATGAATTACAATTACCTACGGATAATAAATTTAAAAAAGTTCATGGCCCAATTGTTTTACACTATACTGTTTATGTTGAAAAAAAAATAATTTTGTTAACTAATATTACTCCAGAGGGTATACTTGATGAGGGTCATCGTGCTGAGTTATCTACTTATAAAGGAGTAATGATTTCTAAAACAAATCCAGAAAAAGATATGTTTAAAATAAACCTATTAAATATGTTAGATAAATAATAGGTTTTTTTTATTTTTTGATGAAATATTTGAAAATCTTCATTTTTTTGTTGCAACAAATGAAAATTTATGCTATTATTAAATAGCGATGGACCCTTAGCTCAGTTGGTTAGAGCATCCGGCTCATAACCGGGCGGTCACAGGTTCGAGTCCTGTAGGGTCCACCATTCATGCGAGTATGGCGGAATTGGCAGACGCGCTAGACTTAGGATCTAGTGTCTTAGACGTGCAGGTTCAACTCCTGTTACTCGCACCATTGGAAAATATGTCCAGACTTTAAAATTCTGGATTTAATATAGAAAATATCAATTTCTAAAAGAAATTGGTATTTTATTTTGTTAATTGAAGAAAGGATAGGTTTAAATGATTAATATTGTTAAGAAAGAATTAGAGTTTGATGATGAATTAAAAAAGAGCTATAATAAGCAAAGACAAAAAATAAATAAACTAAATAATCAAACTAAAGACTTAAATACTAAATCATAAGAAATTAAAGATATTATAAATAACTTAAAAAACCAATCTTTATCAAACAAACATTTACTCTTATCTAATCAAAATAAAGATAAGATAATTAATTATATTGATGAAGTAAGTAAATCAACTAATGACTTTAAAAAAATAACTAACTATTCTTTAGTAGTAGGTAAAATAAAAGAAGATTTTGAAGAAACTCATAATTTTATTGAGGATTTAAAAAAAAGTTAAAGTCCAAAATAAAGAAATTTAATGATTTAAGATATGATTTAGATAATAAAGATAATGAAATATCATCTTAAAAATCTAAAATTGAAGATTTAAAAGATACACTAGTATAATTAATAAAAAAGATAAAAATCGTGATGACTTTGAACGATAGTATAGGAAAATTGCCTAAAGTATGATAAAAATATATATGAGGTGTTTAACTATGAAATATGATAGAAGTGTAGAAAAAGAAAAATTAGAACAAGTTAATGAAGAATTAGTAAGATTTATGAGGGATTATCCAAAAGATAAATTATCTCTTACTGCTATAGGTAATTCAATAAGTGATGGATTTTCAATGTCAGAACCAGGTAAATTATTGTTAGATAGAAATTTAGGATTAATTGACTTTGGTAAAAGTAAAGGGTTAGATGTTCAAACATATCAATTGTCAAGGAGGGAAAATAATAATGCATTAGCAGTATCTAACTGGATTATACAAAATTGTTGTGAAAAGGACTCACATAATTGGAATATAGCCGACTATAAAAGAGCTATAAAAAATGGAAGCCCACTTTTAACTGAAGAAGAAATCAATGAATTCTTTGCAGGTGGTTCTGATAAAAAAATACAAGATGTTATATTTGACACAAATAAATCAAATGCAAATATAGTAATTTTAAATTTAGGAACAGGCTCATTTTTAGATGTTGTAACTAGACATGGATCTTTATCTATTCCAAACATTTTTGGCTCAGTTGATAGAGATATATATGGTATAAATGCCATACTTGAATTAATACAAAATAATAATAGAAATAATAATTCAAATACTCAAATTTATTTATGTGGTGCCCCTAGAATAGTTAATACAGCACTAACTGATTTGTTTATGAATTCTAAAATTAAAAAGGTTGGAGCTACATTTGCTAATGTTACATATGTGCCATCATTCCCTAGACAAGCATTTTATAAAACACCTAGTGGAAGTATTATTCCAGATCCACATTATAATCAAGCAGAATATTATCATTTTTTAGCAGAAATTGAAAATAAAATAATTGATTCTTTCTTTATTAGAGATTTAATGATTGATTTAGATAGAATATTATTCCAAATGAGTAATGATAATGATGTAAATGGTACAAATTATTCTAAAAATGATATAAAAGATGTTATTGATGAAATTGCTAAAAAGTATGAAAACAAAACTGGAGATTATAATTATTTCATTGAATTTATTAAGTCTTATTTAAAGGGTAGATATCCATTTGATTTTTATAGAGGTTCAGCAGACAACAATATTGTAAAAGATTTGGATGATATGAAAAGACATAAATAATGGGTGATGCATATGGAAAATATTAATCTATTTTGTGGGATTTCATCTTTAGGAATGCCTTTTACAAAAGAAAATAAGAATCATATAGGTTATTATGATATTATATTAAGCAAATTACAAAATGATGGTTATAATGTGTCAGGCTTTAGTATGTCTAAATTAAATAAAAATCATACATGGGACTTGGAAAAAGCATTAAATGAAAATGCTACTTTGGCTTCAATAAAAAATATTCAATTACAGTCAATAGATTCATTAAGGAATGCTAATATACTGTTTAAGTTAGTTGTACCTGAAAAGTTTAAAAATACAATAATTATTAATCCAAGTGACCATGAAAATACACTAAAGAATATATATATTAATTCTAGTAATCCTATTTTCCTATATCATGGTGGCCCAAATGATTTTTTTACATTTATACAAGCAGGTCCTGTTGAGTTAACAGATAGAAAAGTTAGAGAAAAATTACCAAAAGATATTAAGCCTTTGATAGAACAATGCATTAATAATGTAGAAAAAAATTGGCGATTGCTTCATCAATTAAATACTAATACTAAAGTGTATGCATTGAGTTATTATTATTCTTCATTATACGACAAGATTCAAAAACTAATATATTTTCAAGAAAAAATGAAAAATAAAAACAAGAAATATGTTAATAAATTTTTGGAAGTAATAAATCTATATAACAAAATGCTACAAGAGGCATCTGAAAAATATGATTATGTTGAGTATTGCGATATTACATTTTTAAAGGATTATTGTGCACCTATGGATTTTCATCCTAATACAATTGGTAATCAATTAATTGCTGATATGCTTTTAAAGAAAATAGAATTGCAGATTGATAAAAACAATCAACCAACGAATGCTAGTCAGGCATCTAGAATAAAATAGTTAATTCTTCGTTTGAAGTATTTTCTTTTTTAGAATAATTAGCAAAGTACTTTTAATTTTTCTTATTTATGGTAAAAAGTTTTAATTAGAATAATAGAAAGAATAAATCTATTATATGTAATAACATCTAGAATAATTATGATAATGCAGATTACTATGTAGCTGAATAATTAGATAAAAAAAAGATAGCTTTGAAATATAAGCTGTCTAATTTATTTTTTTGGGTTTTAATATTTTAGGGTGTTCTTCATTTGTATTTTCTTTTTTTTGATTTTTTAGACCTAAGGTTTGATAAAATATTTCTTCCATTTTATTTGCATCATCAACCAATTCATTTTCTCTATAATATGATATTAATTTTTGAATAGCATCTTCTATGTTATTAAACTCTTCATATTCAAATTTTGCCATTCTGTCTATAATATAAAACTTAAAACTATCTTTTGCTTCTTCTAA
Organism: uncultured Caryophanales bacterium; assembly: GCA_947165475.1. Taxonomy (GTDB): domain Bacteria; phylum Bacillota_I; class Bacilli_A; order RF39; family UBA660; genus UBA3789. The sequence continues at coordinate 17,102 of CAMVAN010000017.1, forward strand.
ACAAATATTCCCAGCTCCATAATCAACACATGCTCCTAAGTATGGTAAGTGTACTATTGACAGTTCGGTTCTAATTCTTTTATAAATAATATCATTATTCTCAATTGTAAAATATTTTCTTTCGCAATCACTGTGACCAATAATATCATCGAAAGGTTCATTTGTTATTTTCTCTGTGTGTATTATAATATTTGGTCTAACTTTTCTTTCCATAGTTTTCTCCTTTTGAATACTTATTATAACGTTTTTGTGTTTTTTGTCAAATTTTTAATTGATTATTTGTTCTTATTTTTTTAATTGTTTTATTTTTTTTCTTATCATATAATATTTATTAAGTATAGGGTGTGATATTATGAGTAAAAATAAAAAATTAAAAAATGAAGTTCCTAAATATACTTTAGGAGAGGAGTTAATTAATTCTATTAGTCATGGAATTGGCGCAGGCTTATCTATTGCTGGTCTTGTTTTAATTATAATTCGAGCACATTCTACTATAGGTATTGTCAGTGGTGTGATCTATGCTACTTTTATGATTAATTTATATATTATTTCTTGTATTTATCATGCTTTAAGTCCACGTTTAAAGGGAAAAAAAGTTTTAAGGGTACTTGATCATAGTAATGTTTTATTAATGGTTGCTGGAACCTATACACCCATTTGCTTATGTGCTTTAAAAGGAGTACTGGGATGGATTACTTTTTCTTTTGTTTGGCTAATTACTATTGTTGCTATTGTATTAAATTGCATTAATATTGATAAGTATCAAAAACTATGCTTAGCATGCAACTTAGGTTTAGGTTGGGCATCTTTATTACTAATTGGGACTTTACTAAAATCATGTCCTTGGAATGGGCTTATATTATTAATTATTGGTGGAGTTATTTATACAATAGGTGCAGTTTTATATTCTCTTGGGAGTCGTTATAGATATATTCATTCTTTATTTCATTTTTTTATCTTAGCAGGTAGTATTTTCCATTATTTTTTTATTTACTTTCATATAGTATAAGTTAGTGTATAAATTCCATATTATTTTGTTTGCAAATGATTATATTTTATGTTATATTTTCATTAGGAGGAAAATAATAATTATGGATTTATATAGTTTAATAGTTAAAGATAGACATGGTTCTGAATTCCTTTTAGATTCTTTAAGAGGAAAAGTAGTGATTGTTGTTAATACTGCTACTGGTTGTGGATTTACTCCACAATATGAGGGTTTAGAAAAATTATATGAAAAATATCATGATCAAGGTTTAGAAATTCTTGATTTTCCTTGTAATCAGTTTGGTCATCAAGCCCCGGGTGATGATAATGAGATTCATGAATTTTGTACTGGAAAATATAAAACTCAGTTTGATCAGTTCAAAAAAATTGATGTTAATGGAGAAAACGAAGATCCTATATTTACATTTTTAAAACAAGAACAAAAACAAGATATTATTAAGGGAATGAAAAACAAATTATCTATGAAAGCTATTGAAAAAATTAGTACCTCTTGTCAAAAAGAAGGGGATATTAAATGGAATTTTACAAAGTTTCTAATCGATAGAAATGGAAATGTTATTAAAAGGTATAGTCCGACGTTTCTTCCAGAAGATATGGAAGATGATATAAAAGGAGTGATATAAAATGGAATATCCAAATTTAGATTTAAAAACTTCTATAGTTTTTCCTTTATACTTATGTTCAAAGGAAGTAATTAGAAAATATAGTGATTATTTAAAGGAATTTGATTTAACGTATACTCAATTTTTAGTTTTAATGTATTTTATAGGTGAAAGGCAATCTAATTTAAAAAAAATTGGTCAAACTTTATTGCTAGACTCTTCTACTTTGACTCCACTTTTAAAAAAGATGGAGAAGAAAGGCTTTATTGTTCGTGGTAAATCTTTAGAAGATGAGAGGAATTTGACTATTTCTATTACAAAGAAAGGTTTAGCTTTAGAAAATGATTTAAGAAAAGTTCCTGTTCAAGTTAAAAAAATATTAAACATGGATGATGATGAAATTGAAATGCTTCATAAATTGACTTATAAAATGCTTCATAATTTGATGGAGGTTAATAAAAATGAAAGTAATAAAAGTAAAAAATAATAATTTTAAAGCAGAAGTTTTAGACTCAAAAATTCCTGTTATTGTTGATTTTAACGCTGATTGGTGTGGTCCTTGTAAGATGTTAGAACCTATTTTAGAAAGTGTTGCGGAGAGTCGTGATGATATTAAATTTGTTTCTGTTAATATTGATGATGAAGATGACTTAGCAGCTAAATATGATGTTTTTTCTATTCCTTGCTTGGTTTATATCAAAGATGGAAAAGAAGTAAAAAGAAACGTAGGCCTTCTTTCTAAAAATGAATTAGAAAAATTTATAGAGGAATAGTATGTACGATATTATCATTATAGGTGCAGGACCTGCTGGTATGACTGCGAGTATATATGCAAGAAGAGCTTTAAAAAAAGTATTAGTTTTAGAAGCTGTTAGTTATGGTGGACAAATTATTAATACATTGGATATTGAAAATTATCCAGTGGAGTCTCATATTTCTGGGTTTGATTTTTCTACTAAGCTATATAATCAAGCTGTAGAATTAGGAGCTGAGTTTATTTTTGAAAAATGTATTAAAGTAGATAAAAATGTTTCTTCATTTGAGGTTTTTACTACAAGTAGTAAATATCAATGCAAAAGTTTAATTATTGCAACTGGTGCAGACAATCGAAAACTTGGATTAGATAAAGAAGTTGAGTTTATTGGTAAAGGTTTATCTTATTGTGCAACATGTGATGGAGCTTTCTATAAAAAAAGAGATGTTGCTGTTGTAGGTGGAGGAAATACTGCTTTAGAAGATGCTTTATATCTATCTAATATTTGTAATAAAGTTTATCTAATTCACAGAAGAGATGAGTTTAGAGGAGATAATTCTGTTGTAGATAAGATTAAAGGTAAAACTAATATTGATATTATTTATAATAGTAATGTTACTAAGATTATTGGTGATGAGAGGTTAAATGCTATTGAGATTTCTAATTTAGATGGTTCTAAAAAAGAAATTAATGTTTCAGGTTTGTTTGTTGCAATAGGGAAGATACCTGAAAATGATATTTTTAAAGATATAATTGAGATTGATGAGAACGGTTATATATTAGCTAGTGAAAATTGTCATACTAATATTGATGGTATCTTTGTTGCAGGAGATAATCGCACTAAAATGTTAAGGCAATTAGTGACTGCAACTTCTGATGGAGCTATTGCCGCAACAGAAGCTATTCATTATTTGGAGAATATGAAAAAATAAAGGAAGTTTTTTTTCCTTTATTTTTTTAGTATTTGTTATAATTAAATCTAACAAAATATTAGATTTTTTTTTAAATTATAGTATAATATTTTTTAGAAGAGGGTGTTGCTATGAACATATATGATTATATAGATAAATATGGAATGTATTCTTTTTTGGAAAAAGAGATTAATGAAGTAGACTATGTAATTTTTTCTTTTTTGTCATATGCTAATTTCAATGAAGTGTTTTTAGAAAAAAAAAGTTTAACAATTCAAGAAGCTGGTAGAGTTCATCTTGGACTCTATCCTTCTAAAGATAAAAATGTTATTGCTGTAAAGGAAGGCAATAAATTAATAAGATATATTAAGGATACTAATCGCTATAAAAATTGTTTATTATATCATCATGTATATGTTGGAAATAATGAAGTCCAGTTTGGAGCAATTTCTATTGAATATTTAAAGAATAAAGTTTATGTTTCTTTTGAGGGAACTGATCAGTTAATTAGTGGTTGGAAAGAAAACTTTATGCTTAGTTTTGAGTTCCCTACAAAGTCTCACAAGTTAGCTTATCAATATTTGAATAAGTATTATACATTTTCTAATAAACAATTAATTGTAGGTGGGCATTCTAAAGGGGGAAATTTAGCATTAGTTGGGGCAATGATGGCAAACTTTTTAGTGAAGAGTAAAATTAAAAAAGTTATTAACGCAGATGGTCCTGGTTTGTTAGATAAAGAGTTCCATTCTCGTGATTATCAAAAATTGTTGAGCAAATATATTCATATTATTCCTAATTATTCTATTGTTGGATTATTTTTAAATCATTCTAATGATGTTGTTGTAGAATCAAGTGTAAAAGGTGTTCTTGCTCATGATGTTGTTTATTGGAATGTTGAAGATGATCATTTTAAAAAAGTGGAACTTTCTTATTTTACAAAAGAGCTTGATAGAGAAATTGCTAAATGGTATCATTCTTTTAGTGATACTGATAAGGAAGATTTTGTAAAAAATTTAATGGATATTTTTGAAAAAGCTGATATTCGTTCTATTGATGATATAAAACAACATCAAAAGAAGATATTAGATTTTATATATGAATCTAAGGATATGAGTGCTACTACTAAAAAAGTACTTTCTGATTTTGTTTTTATGGTTATTAAATGTATTGCTAATACTAAGAAAGAAGAATGGAAAACTTCACTTAGTAATATGTTTAAGGTTAATTTATGGAATTAAATGATAAACAAAAGATATTTATTCAAAATAAATTAACTTTATTAAAAAAGTCTAAATTTAGGAGTTCTTTTCATTTAAGAAAGTATATGATTAAATATATTCAAGATAAGGGCATGAATAAAATTGAAGAGCATTGTTTTTCTTTTATTGATAAAAATTTAGCAATATATTCTTCTTTAAAAGATGGAAAACAAACTCCTATGAAAAATCATCCTGTTTTTATAGCTCAACATGCAACTGCCACTTGTTGTCGTGGTTGTTTGGAAAAATGGCATCATATTCCTAAAGAAAAAGTATTGAATGAGAGAGAAAAAAAGTTTATTGTAGCTTTAATTCTTTCTTGGATTGAAGAAGAATATAATAAATAGGTGAAATATATGAATTGTTTGTTAATTGGTGGAGGAGATTATTCTTTTTTAAGTCATGAGGTTGTTCAAAGTACAAAAAAAGAACATCCTGTTTTTCTTTTTATTGGTCTTGCTAGTAATTATTCAGATGCTTATTATGATAAAATAAAAAAGATTTATCAAAGTCTTGGATGTAAATGTATATATTTAAAGAAAAAAAATATTTTGAATAATCCTCAAATTGTATTAGATAAAATTAGTCAAGCTGATATTATATATATTGGTGGAGGAGACTCTATAAAGTTAATTAATGAGATAAAAAAGTATCATTTAAATGATTTACTTTATGATGCATATTTAAGAGGAGTTTTAATGGTAGGAGTATCAGCTGGAGCAATTCTTTTATCAAAAGAAGGTTTTTCTGATAGTTATATTTTAAGGGGAGAAAAAGACTCTTATGATTTTGTTGAGGGATTATCTTTTATTGATATAACAATATGTCCTCATTATGAAAAGGATTCTTCAAAAGAATTACAATTAAAAGAACAATTAAAAGATAATAATTGTACAGTATATTGTTTAGAGAATAATACGGCATTATGGTTTCATAATAAAGAAATAGAAGTAATAAAAGGAGAGAACTCTGTTTATAAGTATTTTTATGATAAAACTTTTATAGAGGAGAAGTTATAGTATGTGGAATAAATTTAAATATTATTTTAAAAGCCTTTTTTATTTTATTTTTTTATTTTTAATATATGAGTTATTTATTCACTATCCATTATTAGATAATAATGTTGATTATAGAAAGAACGATTCTTCTTTAGAACAGACTATTCTTCCGACTGAAAGTACTCCTAAAGATAATTTTCAGATTTACTTTATTGATGTTGGTCAAGCTGATTGTATATTAATACAAAATAATGGAGAATATAGTCTTATTGATGCTGGAAATTATTTAGATGGGAAAAAGTTAATTAAATACTTTCATTCCTTAGGAATTGAACATTTTCAATATGTTATTGGTACTCATGCTCATGAAGATCATATTGGTGGTATGAGTCAAATTATCAATAATTTTTCTATCGATCATTTTTATATGCCAGATGTTGTTTCTGATATAAAGTCCTTTTCTAATATTATTCGAGCTTTAGAGAAAAAAGGAATGAAATTTGAAACTTTAGAAATTGATTCTTCTTTTACTATGGCTAATACAAAATTTTTAGTACTTTGGATTTCTAACCATGAAGAGGATTTAAATGATACTTCTATTGTTTTAAAAATTTTATATGGACATACATCTTATCTATTAACTGGTGATGCTACTAGTAATGTAGAAAGACAGATATTAGATAAAGATTTAAAAAGTGATTTGTTAAAAGTAGGTCATCATGGTTCTAAGTATTCTTCTTCTGCTCAGTTTTTAAAAAAAGTATCTCCTAAATATGCGGTTATTAGTGTTTTAAAGGATAATGAGTATGGATTTCCTCATCAAGTAGTTTTAGATAAATTGAAATACTTAAATGTTTCTATTTATCGTACTGATTTAGATGGGACTATCATTGCTTCTTCTGATGGTGATAATATTTATTTTGATAAAGTACATACAGATACTAATGTAATACAAAAAAATCCTTAAGTTTTAAGGATTTTTTATATGAAAAGTTTTTTCTATTTCTTTTCTATTACAATTTGTTTTAATGATTTTAATACTTTTATAATAGAATTTATTATTAGTTTGTTTTTCTAAATTTATTTTTAATTCTTCTAAGGATTTTCCTTTTGCATAATATTTTTTTTCTTTATATTTTACTCCATTATCTTCTTTTATTGGAATAATTTCAAATATTGTTCCATTTATATTATTATTTGTGCAAATAATCTTTATTTTGTTTACTAAAATTAGGTGATTTAATTCTTTATATTCTGGTATTGGTACTAATACTAAAAATATACTTATCATAAAAACTTGTATTATTATTTTTTTCATTTATATTGTTCCTCTTTCAATATTATTAGTTAGTTTTTTATTTCTATTTTTTATTTTTGTATTTACTCGTATTATTGAGTCTTTTATTTCATCTTTATTTATTGAAAAATAAGAATATCCAAATATTTCAGTTTTATAAATATTATATAATAATAGAATAATTCCAGTTATAACTCCATATATTCCATAGATGGTTGCTAAAAAAAGAAATAGTAATTTATAGTTTCTTATGGTATTACTTAATTCAATAGATGTAAAGATTAGGCCTGCTATTGATGAGATTGCTATTATAATTATCATAATAGGGGATACTATTCCAGCAGCAACTGCTGCATCTCCTAGAATAAGTCCTCCTAAGATTGAAATAGCTGATCCACTTGTTTGCGACATTCTTAAATCACTTTCTTTTAATATCTCAAAACATATAATCATGAATGTTGCTTCTATATAGGCTGGGAATGGGACAAATGTTCTTCCAGCTTTTAATATATATAATAGATGAAGTGGTACTAAATTATAGTTTCTTGTTGTGACTGAAATATAAATTGCTGGGGTTAGTAGTGCAATAAAAAATGCTATTAGTCTAATTAATCGAATAAAAGTTGTATTAATTGCCTTTTGATAATAGTCATCAGTTGTATGAAAATAGTCCCAAAAAAAACTTGGTAATATTAAAATATATGGACTCATATCAACTAGTATTAGCACTTTTCCTTCTAATAAAGCCATACTACATTTATCTGGCCTTTCACTCATCATAATTGTAGGAAAAGAGTTATTTTCTTTTTCAAAAGCTTGCTTTAAATAACTAGAGTCTATTATTCCATCAATATTAATATCTAATATTTTTTTTATTATATGATTTACTATATCTTTTTTTACTATTCCATCAATGTATAATATTCCTATTTTAGTATTAGTATATCTACCTATATTAAATTCTTTTGTTTTTAAATTATTACTCTTTATTCTTTTTCTAATTAGTCCTAAATTTGTATTATAGTCTTCTTGAAAACTATCTTTGGGACCAGACAAAGATAATTCAGAGTCTATTTTAGATACTCCTCTTGATAGATTAGCTCTTAATTCAATTGCGTATATTTTTTTATAAAGAACTATTATAAAACCATTATTTAAGTAATTATTAATATCTTTTTCTTTTATTATTTTTATATTACAGTTAGGTAAATAATTATCTATGTTTTTTAGTTCTTTTTTCTTTAACTTTGTTAATGGAATTAGTACTAGTTCATTGATTTTTTTAGAATCTGCTAATACTTCATTATATAAATATTGAACTTTTTTAGAATGAATTATTATTTCTTTTTTTATATAATCATTACTTGTTAAATATAATTTTTTTTTCAAACTCATCACCAGTTATAGTATGGATTTATCTATAATATTTATGTATAATATGTTTGAGGGATATTATGAGAGTAGTAATTGATAAACTAGATAATTTTGGAAGAGGAATTACGCATATCAATAATAAGATTTGTTTTGTTATTGATGCTTTACCTTTAGAAGATGTTGATATAGAAATTATTTATGAAAATAAAAAATATATGGAAGCTAAAGTATCTTATTATTATAAGAAATCTTCTTTTAGAGCAGATGAGATATGTAAGTACTATTCTCTATGTGGAGGATGTGACTTATTACACCTTTTTTTTGTAAAAGAAAATGAATATAAAGAGAATAAAGTAAGAGAATTAGTTCATAAATTTCATATAGATACAGAAGTTAAAAGTATTGTATATCAAGATGAATATTTTTATCGTAATAAGATTGTTTTACATAAAGATGGTAATAATATTGGTTATTATCAGAAAAAAAGTAATTCTATTGTTTCAATAGATAGTTGTTTACTAGTTAATAAAAAGATAAATAAACTTATAGAATATATTCATAATATTGATTCAATTCAAGGAGAAATACTTATTCGTACTTCTAATGATTTAGAACATTCTATGATTTCTTTTTTTGGTAATGATAATTTTGATTTTTCTTTACTTTCTATGTTTGATGTAATTGAATATAATAAAAAAATTGTTACTAAAGAGCAGTATATTATTACAAATGTAGGTCATAAAAATTATTATTTAAGTTTAGCTTCTTTTTTTCAAGTTAATACGAAACTAACTGAAAAACTATATGATGAAGTATATGATAATATTAGATTATTACATCCTAAAATAGTATTAGATTTATATTGTGGTACTGGTACAATTGGTATTTATATTAGTGATTTAGTAGATTCTGTTATTGGTATAGATAATAATCCATCTAATTATTATGATGCAATTAATAATAAAAAGTTGAATCAATCTAATAATGTAAGTTTTATTTTAGATAGTGTGGAGAATGTAATTGATAACTTTCAAGATGTTGATTGTATTATAGTAGATCCTCCTAGGAAAGGATTAGATAAAAAAAGTTTATTTGAGATTAATAGAATAAATCCTAACTCTATTATTTATGTTTCTTGTGATTTATTTACTTTAATGAGAGATTTAAGTTATTTACAAAAGAATTATATCATTAAATATATTAAACCATTTAATATGTTTCCTAGGACATATCATGTTGAAACCATATCAGTACTATGTCGTAAAACTATTGAAAAATAAGAAAAACTAGATTTTCCAAAATAATTAAAAATCCTTTTTAGCTATTAATAACTAAAAAGGAAATTTTTTATCTAAGCATGTTATAGGGAATAGGTCATTACTAATAAAGAAAAAGGAAAAATTCAAAAATAAAAAGTTCGTATAATAGTAATATTCCGAGCAAAAAGTTTTTAAGATATTTACTTTATAAAATTATAAGAGTATAATTTTAGTAGAAAGGTAGGGATTGATATGGTTAAATCTGAAAATAATAAATTCGAAGTTGAAAAAATTATAAGAAATGGACTAATAATTTTGACATTGATTAGTTTAATTTGTTCAATGTTTAACTTTGCATATTTATTTTATCAAGATAATAATATTGAAAATATAAACAACTTTTTATTAAAATATGATTTTATTCTTTATATTGATAATATATTATTATATATCTTTGCACTTAGTTATATAATTTTAGGAATTAAATCAAAAAAAGAAGTTTCATTAAAAGTGTCATTTAGTGTTTTTTCAATTATTACTACAATGATTGTATTATCGCTTATTGTCAATGTAATAGCAGAAATGTTTGGTGTTTTTACATAACAACTTTTTAATGTTCGGAAGATTAAGATATTAGGAGAATGTAAAAATTCTCTTTTTCTATGATATAATATCCATA
>CAMVAN010000018.1 GCA_947165475.1 uncultured Caryophanales bacterium
ACATTCTCTTCAATCCATTCTTTACGAGGAGGTACATCATCTCCCATAAGAATAGATACTCTTTTTTCTGCTAATTGAGCATCTTCAATATTCACTCTAATTAAAGTTCTACTGCCTGGTTTCATTGTTGTTTCACATAGTTGATCAGCATTCATTTCACCAAGACCTTTATATCGTTGAATATCACATTTTTTTCCTTTACTTTTTTCTTTCATTTCATCTACTGTGTAAGCATATTCTATTTCTTTTCCACTTTGTATTTTAAATAGAGGTGGTAAGGCAACAAAAAGTCTTCCATCTTCAATTAATGGTTTCATATAGCGATAAAAGAAAGTTAATAGTAAACACTGAATATGTCCTCCATCTTCATCCGCATCGGACATGATAATTACTTTAGAATATTCACAATCTTTTATATCAAAATTTGAACCATATCCTGCACCTATTGTATAAATCATGGTATTAATTTCTTCATTTCTTAAAATATCTTCTTCTTTTGTTTTTTCTGTATTTAATACTTTACCACGTAATGGAAGAATAGCTTGATAGCGTCTATCCCTTCCTTGTTTAGCAGAACCTCCTGCTGAATCTCCCTCAACTAAGAATAATTCTTTTTTATCTTTATCTTTACTCTGAGCAGGAGCAAGTTTTCCTGAAAGGGACCTTTCTTCTTTTTTTCCTTTAGTTCCTTTTCTTGCTTCTTCTCTTGCTTTTCTTGCTGCTTCTCTAGCAATTTTACTTCGTAAGCTTTTATTTATTATTTCAGTAGCTATTGCTTTATTCTCTTCTAAATAGACTTTTAACTGTTCTGTTACAATTCCCTCTACGGCTGGTTTTGCTTGAGGAGTTCCTAATTTTCCTTTTGTTTGTCCTTCAAACTGTAAGATTCCCTCAGGAATTTTTAAACTAATAATTGCGGTTAGGCCTTCTCTTACATCACTACCTTCAAACGCTTTAGCAGTTCCTTTGACAAAATTATTGGCTTTTGCATAATCATTAAATACTCTAGTTAGAGCTGTTTTAAATCCTACTTCATGAGAACCACCATCTATTGTTTTTACATTATTAACGAAAGATACAATCTTTTCTTCATAAGTATCTGTATATTGCATAGATATATCTACTTCTATTTTTTCTTTTATTCCGGAAAAAGATAATACTTTATTAAGGGTATTTTTCCCTTTATTTAAATCTTCTACATACTCTTCAATTCCTCTTTCGTAATGAAATTTTGCATCTCTTTCATCTTCTTCATCTATTACTTCTATTGTTATTCCTTTAAGTAAATAAGCAGATTCTTGCATTCTTTCACATACCGTCGTATATGAAAAACTGGTTGTTGAAAATATTTCAGAGTCTGGCATAAAATGAACAGTTGTTCCAGTTTTATTGGTTGTGCCTACTTTTTTTAGTGGAACAACAACATGTCCCCCATTTTCAAAACGAATGTATGACTCTTCTTTATCTCTTTTGATTGTCACTTCCATCCATTTTGATAAAGCATTAACAACGGAAGAACCTACTCCATGAAGTCCTCCTGATACTTTATATCCATCGCTTTCAAACTTTCCTCCTGCATGTAATACAGTATATATTACTTCTGGAGTACTTTTCCCAGATTCATGCATTCCTGTTGGTACTCCACGTCCATGGTCTTCTACACTTACAGAACCGTCTTTATGTAAAATTATTTTTATATAATCACCATAACCATTAATAGCTTCATCTACAGAGTTATCAACAATTTCCCAAATTAAATGGTGCAAACCTCTTTTATCTGTTGACCCAATATACATACCTGGACGCTTTCTAACAGCTTCTAGTCCTTCTAATATTTTTATTGATGATGCATCATATTTTCCTGCCATATTCTTATCACTCCTAATAATTGCATTATTATTATAACGAATGGTTTACATTTTTTCAATTATGTTTTACGTTTTTTTACGTTTCTTCTTCCTTTTATCAAATGTTTATGTATTTTTAATTTCATCTTTATATCTTAATATATTTTCTGTTTCTAATAAAAATAAAATCATTTCATAGCAATAATCATAATATTTTTTTAATTTATAATTTGACAGATTCATATATTTTTTATCTATTTCTCCTATTATTCCCATCTTCAATATAACTATTTTAATACTAGTATATATTGGAGAATTATAATTTTTATATTTTTCTTTATCTTTTATAAGTTTTTCATATATTTTATGTAGAATTAATCTTTTCATTTTTATTCCAGTATTATGTATATTCTTATACGCTAGTAATAATTCTTTATCATCAGTTGGTAATAGTTCCTTTAAATTTTAACATTGATTAGACTTATCTTGAAGAATAATTTTTTCATCTATTTGATAGGCTTGATAACCTAGAGAATCTAATAGGATTGGAATGTTATGATTTAGAATACTTTTACATTTAACACTATACTTTATATTATCTTTATAGTATTTTAAATTACTTATTAATAGTTGCATGTTACTTAAAAACTCTAATAAATTTAAAAAAGATTCTTTACTAATCTTTTTTGTTTTTATATTTACACCTATATTATTTAAATATTCATAGCAATCAATATAAGTACCTCTATATTTCCAGTTATGAAATAAATAATGATTTACAAAGTCAAAATAGGTATATTCTTTTTTATCAAAAGATATACATTTACTAAGTAATATTTTCATCATTTTATTATATTCATTTCTAAACGGTTCATCCTGTTTTAACTGAAAAATTGATATTCTCATAAAACCACCCACTACTAATAGATTAATATTTGTTGAGAAAAATGTCAATGAATCGTTTTTTGTATTATAGTAAAATAAGAAATCATTCTTACTTGATTTCTTACTTAACATTGTCTTTTTATTTATACTTTTTTATTTATTTTTCAATAGTTTCTCAATTCTATCTATAATATCAGGACCATATATTTTTAATCTCTTCATAAGATTTACAAGATAAAATATAATAAGTGTATGCATCAGGACTTGGTACTTTTTCCTCATAATTATTTATAATTTCTTTTATAATTTGTGTATAACTCTTTGTCCTTATATTTTTCTTATTCCTCTATAAATTCATTTTCACAGGTTAAATTAATTTTTAAATCTTTTAAGGCTTTTTTGTCACTTCCAGTTACTATATATGTAGCATGGGCATCTACTCCATTTATTTTTTTGATACAAGATATTGCTTTTTGAGCAAGGGGGTTTGTGACAGAAGAAATACTTAGAGCTGTTAAAACTTCTTGAAGTGTCAGTCTCTCTCCTGTTCCCAAGTCTTTTTTTAGTTTTAGCATAGGTTCTAAAATACTTGGAGATAATAAATAAATATCATCTGGTATTTTGCTTAAATATTTTATGACATTTAATATAACTGCTCCGGCAGGAGACAATAAAGAAGTTTGTTTTCCTGTTATTATTTTACGATTTATTTTTAAGGCAATTACTGGTAATCCTTTTTCTTTTTCTTTTTTATCTAGGGAGGCTTTTACAACATCTAAGTAATTTTCATCTATATTTAGTTCATTCATTAGCAGATGTATTTTTTTAAATGTATCTTCATCTGCTAATCCCATTTTATAATTAACTTTTTCGGTATAATATCTTCTTACTATTTCTTTTTTTGATGCTTCTTCTACTACTGCATTGTTTGTTATACAAAAGCCTACCATGTTAACTCCCATATCTGTTGGTGAATAATAAATATCTTTTCCAGATACTTTATTTAAGATATTTTTTAAAATTGGGAATGTTTCTATATCTCTATTATAATTAACTGCTATTGTCCCATACTTTTCCAAATGAAATGGATCAATCATATTTCTATCTTTTAAGTCTGCTGTTGCGGCCTCATATGCTAAATTTACTGGATGTTTTAGAGGAAGATTCCATACTGGAAAGGTTTCAAATTTTGCATATCCAGCGTTTACTCCTCTTTGGTTTTCATGATAAATTTGAGAAAGACAAGTTGCTAGTTTACCACTTCCAGGTCCTGGGGCATTGACTAATATTAATGGTTTTGTAGTTTCAATATATGGATTTTTTCCATATCCCTCTTCACTTACTATTGTATCGACATCTGTTGGATATCCTTTTGTAAAAGTATGAATATATGTTTTAATTCCATTACGATTTAATTTTTTTATAAATTTGTCTACTGATATTTGATTATTATATAAAGTTACTACGACACTATTTACAGAAAAACCCATATTTTTTGATTTATTGATTAACTTAATTATTTCATTATCATAAGTAATTCCATACTCTTCTCTGGTCTTATTTTTTTCTATATCTTTCGCATTAATACAAAATATTATTTCCAAATCATCTTTTAATTCTTGAAACATACTAATTTTTACATCATTTTTAAATCCAGGTAGAATTCTTGCAGCATGAGAATCATCGAATAGTTTCCCACCTACTTCTAGATATAATTTATCAAATAATTTAAATCTTTCTTTTATTTTTTTACTTTGTATTTTCACATATTTTTTATTATCAAAACCTATTTTCATGTTATTCTCCTTTTATATATCTTTATTTTTTTCTATTGTTATTTTCAGAAGACTCTTTATTTTTTGGAAATTTGTTAATGATTTCAACTCTTTGGCTGATATTATTATGTTTTAGTTCTTCAAAAATCTCTAATAGTATTTTAATCATCCTATCTTGAAACTCGGATAATTGTATATATTTACTAAAAATTGGATTAATTATAAATTTTATTATTTTATTAGCACTTAATATAGATATTTGAATTGTTTCTTCACATAATTGATTATCTTCTGGTTTATAAATAATTGGGTATCTTGTTCCTTCTAATGAAATATATTTATTATCATGATTAAAAAATTTAATTATGTTAATTAATGAGTTTTGATGAGATCCTGAGCCATCATTTTCTGTTATTTTAGCTCCAAATTCTTCTTTCTCAATTACGAGTACAGATTGAAGTCCTTCTTCTTCTTCATCATTTCTTCTACGCCTAACTACTTCATTTAGAAAAGTATTTATTTCTTTTATTATTTCTTCTGTACTTTAAGTAGAATTTTCATAATAGATTTTTTCTTCTAATTTATTTGTAAATAACCTTTTGTCCATTTTTTTACCACTCTTTCTATTTTTATAGATCTATTTTATTAGCATTTAAAACTTCACATATATAAAAAGATATAATTTACTTCTATTCTTTTTCTATTGTATATTTTTTTTATGGATTTATCAATAAAAAATACTATTTACTTTTCATAAATTGCATTTGTAATAAAGCTATGTTAATATGAATGTAGGTGGTTTTATGAGATTAATGGATAAGAGTGTTAAACATCTAGTTATTAGAGTTACTCCTGAGATGAGAGAAAGAATAAAAGAGTTAAATAAAAGTGTAATTGATGATTCTAATAAAATTAGATATATTAGTTATGAAGCTAATCAAATGCAATCTTTAAGTATGCAGGAAGCAACTAAACTTGATAATGAAAGTCTTTATGGAAGTAACGTTTTTCCATATGAGAGAGGATATACTAAGAAAAAAAGATTTAAATAAAAATCCACCCTTAAAAAGGGTGGCCTTTCTCAAAGGCCTATAAGGCCAAACACTGGCAGCTACCATTTGGTAGCTTTTTTAGTCTGCCAATCGCCTTTGTCACTCTTACTTACCCGTAAACGGGTCCTTGTATTCTTTCATACTTCTTTTATCTTTTATCTGGTCCTCTACATCCTGATTTTGAATATAACGTTTTATTGTAGTTTTATTAAGTCCTACAGTACTAACGTAATATCCTTCTGCCCAAAAATGTCTATTTCCATAATTGTATTTTAGATTTGCATGCTCCTCAAATATCATTAAACTACTCTTACCCTTTAAATATCCCATAAAAGATGATACACTAATTTTAGGTGGAAGCTTTACTAACATGTGAATATGGTCAGAGCAAGCATTTGCCTCTACTATCTCAACACCCTTATAATCACATAGTCTTCTCAAATATACTCCTATATCACGACGAAGTTTTCTATATATAGCTTTTCTTCGATATTTTGGGGTAAAGACTATGTGATATTGACAGTTCCATCTCGTATGAGATAAAGAACTTTCATCATCGTTTTTTCGTCTCATAAAATAAATCCTCCTTTGATTTTAGATTTCGGTTGGCAGACCAATTTCTATTATATCAAAGGAGGATTTATTTTTTTCTTAACGCTATCGCTTCTTCAAGTCTCACCCGCAAAGCAGGTGGTTTTATTATGTTCCTAACCCGGAACATAATAAAAAAAATACACATCATTTATTGTGTATTTTTTATATTTCTATAAGTTCATAAGAAGTTGATCCTAAACCAATACTTTCAGCATATTCTGTTATATGTCTTCCTACTTGTCTGTCTACTCTTTCCATCATTTTTGTGTGTCCTTCATCAGTGCTATTCCAAATAGCATCGATAAATGCTTGATCATTTGCTACTGGATCTAGGGATGCAAATATTCCTATGTCTCCCATTACAGGTTCTCCTTGATTTACATCGCAGTCACAATCTACGCTTATTGCATTTGCAACTGTTATATAAACAATTGGTTTGTTGTTTTCTTTTAAATAATCAGCTACTGCTTTAGCAGCTTCTGCCATAGATTCAATAAAGTCAGATTGTTCATATTTTGCACTCCAACATAAATCTGGGTCATCAGTTTGCCCACAACTATGAATGTATGCTTTTCCGTTACGAGAAGCTATTCCAATTGATTGATTCTTTAAATTAGCTCCAAATCCTCCCATCGCGTGCCCTTTTCCATGGGCTAAATTTAATATCGAATCATAATTTTTAAAGTTTTCTCCAACTATATCATATTCTAAATGTTTTCCATCATGAACTGGTATTTTAAATTCTTTTTCTCCATCCATAATATCAACTTCTGCGAAAGATGTAAATCCATGCTCTTTTGCAACTTTCATATGATCTTCTTTGGTGTTTCTTGCTCCTGGATAGGCAGTATTACATTCAATAATTGTTCCATTTAGCTTTTTTACTAATGGTCCAATCAAATCTGCTTTTAGATATCCACGAGAGCCTCTTTCCCCAGTAGATACTTTTACTCCTACTTTTCCAGGCAGTTCTACTCCTAGTTTTTCGTATATATTTATTAAACTCTCCGGGGTTATTTCTTTTGTATAATATACTTTTGATTTCATTTAATCATCTCCTTGTAAAATATCATATCATATTTATCTTTTTTTTAAATGTCATAACCATTCATTATATTTTTTTATGTATATTTTCTTAACAATTTGAGCAATTATTCCATATAGAATAATAAAGCCTATTAAATATAAATAATAAGTAATTGGTAAAATAACAAAATTAAATCCAATAAAAAAGCTTAATATGATGGGTACTATTATTGTTGCTAATATGGTGATTATTGTTAAATATAATAATTCTCTACTAGGCTTGGATTCTTTATTGCTTTTACTTCTAATATAAAATATCATTAAAGTTTCTGATACTATACATTCTATAAACCAAGCAGTTTGAAAATATGCTTGTTGAGAAATTGAGTTATATTTTAATACAAACCAGAAAACTATAAAAGCTACTATATCTGTTATGGAAGATATCATTCCAAATATTACCATGAATCTTCCTATTGAATGAATATCCCATTTTCTAACAGTTTTTATAAAACTTATATCTACATTATCATATGGAATTCCTATTTGAGATAATTCTACTATAAAATCTTGTATTAACATTTGGATTGGTAATAGTGGTAAAAATGGTAAAAAGATACTTGCTATTAGAATACTAAAAACATCTCCAAAGTCTTGGCTTAGTGCTAGCTTCATATATTTTAAAATATTTCCATATACTTTTCTTCCTTCTATAACTCCATTATGAATAACTTCTAGATTTTGTTCTAGTAAAACGATATCACTAGATTCTTTTGCTATATCTGTTGCATCATCAACGCTTATTCCAACATCTGATGTTGAAAGAGATGGGGCATCGTTTACACCATCACCCATATAACCTACAGTATGTCCATTTTCTTGTAGTAGTCTTACTACTCTTTCTTTTTGAATAGGATTCATTCTTGCAAATATTTTTGCCTTTTCTATAACTTTTCCTAATTGATAATCATTTAATTTTTCTACTTCTGAGCCTGTTATGATGCCACTGTTAATTCCTACTGCCTGACAGATGTTTTCTGTTGCATATTTACTATCTCCTGTTAATATTTTTATTTCTACTCCGTACTCTCTTAATTTGTTAATAGTTTCTTTAGCAGATGGTTTTGGTGGGTCTAAAAATGCAATTAATCCTATCAAAGTCAAGTTTTGTTCATCTTCTATTGTGAAGTTATCAATTCCTTTGTATTCATGCTTTACACATAAAGCAATTACTTGCATACCTTCTTTTGAAAGTTTTTCAGCATTTTTGTTAACCTTTTCTATAATATCTTTATTAATTGGAACTTCTTTTTTATCTATAAAAGCCTTGTTACATACTTTTATAATTTCTTCTAAAGCTCCTTTTACAATCACAGAATAGGAATTATTGTTACTTACTACGATTGATGCTCTTTTTCTTATATAATCAAATGGTATTTCATCAATTTTTATATAATTTGAACTATCTACTGGATGAGTTTTTTCATATTGAATAATGGCTTTATCTATTATATTTTTATATCCTGTACTTAAATAACTATTTATATAGGCACATTTATAGACATATTCATCTTCATTTCCATCTATGTTAATGTATTTTTGCAATTCAATGTTATTTTTTGTTAAAGTACCTGTTTTATCTGTACATAAAATATCCATAGAACCAAGATTTTGAATTGATTTAATACTTTTTACTAGTGTGTTTTTTTTAGCAAGGGATTTACTTCCTTTTGTTAGATTTACATTTACTATCATTGGTAACATACTAGGTGTAATACCTACGGCTACAGATAACGCAAATAAAATAGCTTCTTCTATGTTTCCTCTAATGAATCCATATATGATAAAAACTAAAATACATATCATAATCATACACCTTATTAAAAGATAAGTAATATGATTCATTCCTTTGTCAAAGGCAGTTTCTTCTTTTACTGGAATTTTTTTCTTATTCATTTTCCCAATAAATGTATTTAATCCAGTTTTTATTACTATTCCCTTTCCTTGACCACTTATTACGGTACAACCCATTAAACAGATGTTTTCTAACTCAATTGGATCATCTGATATTTTGTTTGTCATCGCTTTTTTTTCTACTGAGTTGCTTTCTCCTGTAAAAGATGATTGATTGATAAATAAATCTTTCGTTTCAAATAAATATAAATCTGCGGGAATGACCGAACCTGCACTTAAGGTAATAATATCTCCTGGAACTACTTCTTCTTGTCTTATTTCCAATTGCCTATTATTTCTTATAACATCAGTAAAAATTTTGATTTTTTTCTTTAGTTTTTGGTTAAATCTATAAGTTGAATAATCTTGCGAGAATCTAATTATTACACTTATAAAAGTAATACCTAATATGATAAAAGCTCCTATTATATCGTTAGTAATATAATCAATGATTGCTAATAAGATTAGAATTAAAACAAACTTATCTTTAAAAGATTCAATAATAAAAAACATCGGAGTCTTTTTATCATTATTGATTGCAATATTTTCTCCGTATTGTTCTAATCTATTTTCTATTTCATTGTTTCGTAATCCCTCTACTTTTGTATTAAATAATTTTTCTATTTGTTCTTTGCTTTTATTAGATAAAAATCTATAATCTAATTCTTTATTCATCCTATTATACCTTTACTATTGTTTTTTATTTTATATTCTTTATCTTGTCCTTTGATTTGATATGGTTTCCTATTATATCAGAAACATCTGATATAGTAACAAATGCACTTTCATCCATTTCTTCTACAATTCTTTTTAGTTCATATATTTCAATTCTAGTTAGAACGCAATATAAAACTTCTTTTTCTCCACTAATTAGTCCTTTCCCCTTTATGGTTGTTGTTGTTCTTCCTAGACGCCTATATATTTCTTTTGATAGAGTTGTTCCTTTAGCAGTTATTATCATTGCGGCTTTTGCTTGTTCTAGTCCTTCTGATACATAGTCTATTATTTTGAACGTAATAAAATATGTTAATAAAGAATACATTGCTCGATCAAATCCAAAGATAAAACCAGCAATTGTATAAATAACTAAATTAAATATCAATACAATCTGTCCAACACTTAATCCTATTTTTTTATTTATTACAATAGCAACACTTTCTGTACCGTCTACACATCCTCCAAAGTGAATTACTAATCCTACTCCTATTCCTAGAATAGCTCCTCCAAATACTGTTGCTAAAAGTATTTCATTTGTAAAAGATTGAAAATTTTCAAAAAAAGAAAGAAAAAGAGAAAAACATAACATTGAATAGATTGTTCGAAATAAAAATCTTTCTCCTAAATTTTTATATCCTATATAAATAAATGGGATATTTAAAATAATTACTAATAAGCCTAATGGAAGACCGAATAATTTATATAGAATAATGGAAATACCAGTTATTCCACCATCTAGTATCGTATTTGGAATTAAAAACAATTCTAATGCAGCAGCAGCAATAATTGTTCCTACTGTTAACATTATTATATTTATAATGTTTTTTGATGAATAATATTTTATTTTACTCATATATCCCACTATCCTTTATTCTATTTTTATTATATCATCAGTTTTTATATTATTCAATTACAAAATATAAAGGAACTTATTTTGTTCCTTTATATTTTGTAATAATAAATGATACTCCTTTCTTTTCATTGTGAATAGTAATATCATAATCCATCATATTAAGTGTCTTTTTTACAATAGATAATCCTAGTCCAAATTCTCCTTTTATTCCTTTTCTAAAGGGAGTAAAAATTACTTCTAAAAAATCTTTGTCAATTCCTTCTCCATCATTATATAATATGAGTTTATTTTGTCTCATTGTAATTTTAATATATGTTTTTGCATATCTCATAAAATTACTTAAAAGATTATCTAATATTGTTTCCCAGTTCTCATACGAACCATAGTATTTAGATTTAGAATCTTTTATAACTTCAAAATTTACATCTTTTCTGTGGAACTTAAATTTACTTACTTCTTGTTCTATTAACTTTTCCATATCAATTACATTGTGTTCTACTTTTTTATCTTTTAAGTAATCTAATTTATTTAGGTATAAGAGAGAATGTACTTTTTGTTCTAACTTTTCTGTTTGAGTTTTTATTATTTTAAAAGCAGTATCTTTATCTTCTACTCCATCTTCTACTGCTTCTATATACGATTTTATTACCGTAAGAGGAGTTTTAAAGTCATGAGATATGTTTTGATACATTTGATTTCTATATTTTTCTTGGTTGATAAGAGAAAGTCTCATATCTTCTATTGCTAAAGATAAGGAGCGTATTTCATCATCTATTATAAAATTAATTTTATGATTATAATCAGGATTATCAATATTATCAATTTTATTTTTTAATTTTTCTATTTTTCTAACGATATGACTAGACCAATATACTAACATTAATCCAATCAATAAAAATGTTCCAAAAACTAAAGGAAAAATTGCACTAATAATAGAAGCTTTTGTACGATTAATGTAACTGTCATCTGATATAGCAATCTTTGTAATAGCATCTTTTTTTAGAGTGTAATAGTAGTAGGTTTTATGATTAAATATAAATTTTCCGTGAGAGTCTTTCATTTCTTTTTGAATATCATCTAGACTCTTGAAAGATATTACCTCCCGAATATTAGGAGATGTAGTTATTGTGTTCTCAGATATATAAATATATGCTATTTCAGTATTTAGAAGTTTATTATCAATATCATTATCATACATTTTTAGTGGTTCACTTAAATAACTATATATGGTTTGCTCTGCAACAGGAATTAACATTTGGGGTAATACCACACCTAATGAAATAAATAATAAGATAAAGGCTATTCCAACTAGTAATAGTAATTGCTTGCTTAGATTATTTTGTTTGATATTCATGATAATCTATACCCATATCCATAAATAGATTCTATTTTTAATTTTGGAAGTTTTTTTCTTAATCTTCTTACTAAATCATCTACTGCTCTATCTGTACCAAAATAGTCTTCTCCCCAAATTGAATTTAATATTTCTTCTCTTTGAAAACATTTACCTTTATTTTTTAAGAATAAACATAATAAATCAAATTCTAGTGTTGTGCATTTTAAACTTTTATTTTTTATATAAACCGTTCTCTTTTCTATATCTATTATATAGTCTTCATACGCAATACTATTTTCTCTATCATCTTTATATACTCTTTTTATAATTTTATTAACCCTTAATACTAATTCTTTACTGGAATATGGTTTTGTTATATAATCATCACTTCCCAGCTCTAATCCGAAGATTTTATCAATTTCTTGATCTCTTGCTGATGTAAATATCACGGGAACATTATCGTCTTTTTCACGAATTGCTTTGATTATATCATAACCACTTATATCATCTCCTAACATAATATCCAATATCCATAAATGTACTTCATTTCCAATATAGGATATTGCTTCTTTTCCTGTTTTATGAACAATTACCTTATATCCTGCTTTTTCTAAATATAATTTCACTATGTTTGATAAGGCTTCTTCATCTTCAACTAAGCAGATTGTATACATTATTATCACCCGTTTCTAGTATAGCACAATTTTTCTTTATTGGTATTTATCAATCCTCCTCTTGTTTTTTTATCTATATTTTATTACATTATACTTTTTATCTTTGCTTTTTTCTATTTATTACCTCCTTTTCTGAATTTAGTATATCAATAAAGTATGTTATAATTATCGTTAAATTATGGGAAAATATGTAAAAAAAATCATTCTCTATTGAATGACTTTTATTTTTTATACATATTATGTAAATCCGTTCCATCTTTATCTTCATTTCGAGCGATTTCTTCTTGTTCTAGTACTTCATCAGTTTTTACTTTTTTTATTTTCTTTGGCTCAGGTGGATGTTCTCTTAATTCTTTTTCTCTTTTGAGTTTTAATTCCTTATTATATTCTTTATATCCTAGTCTTGTATCTTCTCCATCTATATTTTCAAATCTATTTGTAAATAAAAATTTATATAAAAACATAGAAACTAGTCCAACAGCAATAATTACTAGTATTTGAATAAGAAATTGTGATTTACTATCTAGTTCCGTATTTTTATGCATTCCTATTTCTTCAACTTTTTGTCCGATAAAATCATCTTCTCCACCTTTTCTGCAATGTATGTTTTCGTCCAATACAGCAATATAGTGAATATCATCTGTACTTTTTTCATTACTAAGACTTGCATTGTCAACTGGTATAGCATAACTTTTCTCTTCTTTAGATTTTAACACTTCATCTTCCTGACAATAATGAATGGTACCTATATTTTTTTTATTATTATCAAATAATCCTATTGTTATACTGATAGGCAAATCATTATCTGATAAGTTTTTTATTCCTTTAAATATTACATAATCATCTTTATAATATAGGCTTTTATAACTAAAATTATCTGTTACTATTGTTGTTTCTATATTAACTGGTATTAATTCTCTTATCGAGTAATTAGCAGCATTTGTGCTTGTAATTGATATTATTATTAAAAATAAAATCATTTTAATTATATTCTTCATTTTATCTATTCCTTTCAATATACTTTTCTATATCTATCCAATTTGTTACATAATCTTCTTTTAAATTATACTTTTCTCTATCATCAAATAATAAACACTTTATCCCAATAGTTGATATTTTTTTGTAATTATATGGATCATCATCTATCATTATATTAATTAAATACTTTTTACAAATAATTGCTTTTTTATCTCCATAGCTTGATAATACTATTCCATTTACAATTATATCATTTTTTTGTAGCCACTCTTCTGTTATTTCTAGTATGGTTTTTCCATCTTTTGTTATAGCATCTCTTCTTGCTGTTATAATATAGATTTCATTTCCTTTTGACTTCAATCTTTTTAATACTTTTTTAGCATCTCTTTTAATTTCAACTTCTTCATATATTTTTCCTATATATTCGTCAAAGAATTCTTCTTTCAAATCCTCATCATTCATTATATCTAGTGGATTTAAATGCGTTTTTTCAGAATAAATCTCTAAATAATTATGAACCATTTCTGTTGTTCTACAAATTGTATCATCTAAATCTATTCCAATCCTCACTTATGTTCCTCCAGTTTTTCTAATGCTTCTTTTATTGTTGATACTTTTATCAGTTTAATTTTCATTTTTTTATCTTTTATATATTTTTTAGCTTCTTTATAGTTTCCTTTTGGAACTAAGAAAACATTTGCTTTATCTTTTACTGCTCCTAATATTTTATATTTTACTCCTCCGATTTCTCCTATTGTTCCGTCTTCTTCAATTGTACCTGTACCAGCAATTTTTAATCCTTTTGTAATATCTTTTTTGGTAAGCCTATTATATATTTCAAGTGTAGTAATTAGTCCTGCAGATGGTCCAGATTCACTTCTTTTAAATTTTAGTTCTACATTGGGCTCCGTATCGTATTTTTTTACTTTCTTTAATAGTACTCCTATTAGCTTTCTTTTTTTATATATTGATACTTTCGAATGTATAATTTGTTCTTTTTTCTTTCTTATGATTTTTAGTTCTACTTCCTCATTTTTATTTTTTGTTTGAATATAATTTATATATTCTGTTATTTCTTTAAATGGTTGATTATCAATACTTATTATTTCATCTCCAACTTTCAAGGAATTGTTATACTCATCGGATGTAGAGATTACATATATGTGACTTTCTTTTTCTTCTGCTTTTTTATTTGCTAAAGTATATGCCCAATAAATTGCGTTATTAGAAGAATATTCTAAATCTAAATCACTTCTAAATTCAATATCTTCGATGCTTTCTTTTTCTGTATACTTATAATTATCAGCACTTTCTCTTTCCCAGGTTGGAATAATGTAACTTAAGCCATAGGAAAGAATCGTTCCACTTAGCTCTTTTACATAACAGATATTAAAACTACCATTTGCCTTATATCCATTTTCCACTTTTACTCTTGGAGAGATATTAGATGTTCCCCCACCAATTATTATGTAATAGTTCAGAGGATAAAGACATATAAATATAGAAATAATTAGAAATAAGTAATAACCATAATCTTCTTTAATAATATTCCACAGATATTTTATTTTATTATTCATGTAGATTCACCTTCTATTAATATTATATCAAGATAAGGAGAAATATGAAAAGAAATTCTTTTAATATTATAATATTTATTCATTTAATTATCTTATTATTATACTATTTTTTACATACATCATTTATTATTGAAAATATCATTAATTATTCTATATCTTTTTTTAAAAATTTTTTTCCAGTTAGCTTCTTATTGAACATCATTATTTTTTTATTATTGGATTATGAATTTATTCCTATTTTATCTTTTATTCCTAATATTTCTACTTCTTTTCTTTTATTTATATTCAGTTTTTTTAGTGGTTTTCCTACTGGGAGTAAAATGGTTTGCGAATTTTTAAAAAAAGGATATTGTAGTAAGGATGAAGCTAATTCATATCTTTATTTTTCTCATTTTCCTAATCCTTTTTTTATTTTAGGAGTTGTATTCCCTATTATTAATAATTATTTATATACTATTTATTTATATTTATCTCTGATATTAAGTAATTATATTCTCTATTTCTTTTTTTCAAAAAAGAAAAGATATTCTATAATAAAGCCTTCTTTTCATAATAATTTTTCTATATCTCTTAATAATTCTATTCAAAAAAGTTTTTCCATTATTTTATTAGTTTATGGCATTAGTCTTTATTTTTATATTATTAGTATTCTTTATCATTCTTTTTTCCCAAGTAATTCTTATTTTTATGTTCTAATTAATGGACTTTTTGATTTAACAAATGGTGTTATATCTAGTGTTGTTGTAAAAGAAAGGGTTATTAGAGCATTACTAATACTTTCTTTTTTGTCTTTTGGAACAATATCTATTCATATGCAAACGTCAAGTATATTAAAAGAAGAAGGACTCTCTTATTCATATTACCTTAAAGGTAGAATAATGAGTCTTCTTCTTTCTATTTTGTTTTTTTTATTATTAGTTTCTATCCCAGCTAGCAAAATAATTTTTGGCTTTTGTAGGATTACATAATTCTCCCCAATAATCGTCTTCCATTTTATGAATTGATTTGTCACTGCAGTCACTTCCACCATTATCGTCATATAACAATATATAAGATGTTAATGGTAAATTAATATCTGGTACGTAATTAACAGGAGCTATGATAGATATTCCATATTCATTATCAAAATTTGGATGATAAAATACAATTTGAATTAAAATATTTGATGTTCTAATACTTCTATTTTTACATCTTGAATATTTAGTTCTTGTACAGTATGTTCAGATATTCCTTTAGAGGAATCTGCCGCTATCTTTGTTTGTCCTAGATTAATCAAATCTCCCTTTGTATTGTCTTAGTAAGCAAATATTTATAGGATAATATTTCATTCTTATCTTTTTCAATTACTCTTTTATCATTATAAGATGAAAATGTTGTAGTTTTACTATGATTATTTGTCTTATTTGCTAATCTCCATAGTGGAATATGTATAATAGTCATTTCCATATCTTGTATGATGGAAAACAATAATTACTCTATATTTTGCATAATTTAGAGATTCCGTTACATAGTCTGGAAGGGTTTCAATATAGTCTTTTACTCTAGATACAAATACTTTTTCGGTACTACTTTTTGTACAAATTGCATTCGTTTTGGATGGATCTTTCATACACTTTGTTATATATGCTGCTTTACACTCAGCATCTGATAAGAAACAATTTTCTTGATATTTTAATAATTTTTCTTTATATAAATTTTCTTTAAAAATAGTAATTGGTGGATTAAGGTTATCTGGTGATGGTGGGGTTTGATCGGCAGGTCCTATTTTATAATCTGTAATAAAAATATCACAACCATTTCCATTGGCATCACATCCATTTATTTCAAATGCTTTTACCATTGATTTACAATTTTCACGTACATCTGCATTTTCTGTAAAATCATCACATTCAAAACGCATAAACCTTCTTTTAGCAAAGTTTTGTTGTTTGTATGTATTCGATGTAAATGAATAAGTAGAATCTTCTATCATTTTTTTAAACCAAAAGGTTGCATATTTACTGTCTACATCATCAAAACCTTCTCTTTTATTGTATTCTCCTATTAATGGGTAAAAGTTTCTATAAATCATGGAAAATATTAACATTAAAAATACTGTTACCACTAAGGTTTCTGCAAGTACAAATCCTTTACTATTAAATTTATTCATTTTTTGTATCACTCCTTGCTATTATTATAAATTTATTATATAATAATATTTGATAAAATACCATAGAAAGTAGACAAAAGGGGTTGAAATAATGGGACAATTTAGTGTAAAACAAGCACTTGGTGCCGCTATTGTTAAGGCTCCAATTAGTGTTATACCTAATAAAAATAACAGCTCTACTCAAGTTGCAACTGTTCCCTCTCAGCAAGTTGGGGTTGCGCCTGTTCAAACTATACAACAAGTTATACAACCAACTTCTGGAATTAATACTCAAACTATAGTTAATCCTACTCAACCTCAAAATATCCAACAACCCTCAGGTTTAACTCCAAACCAACCTCAACAGTTAACTTCACCACAAAATATAGTACAAAATGTTTCTCAACAAAATCAAACATCTCAAGTTGGCGTTAAAAATTCTTTTATGGTTAATTACGATTATGCAACTACTCCTATTACGGAAATAGCTGATTTAATTATAATTGCAGCCTCTAAATTAAATTCTTCTGATATTCACTTTGATCCAAGAGATAACGGGATGATGGTTCGTTTTCGTATTGATGGAGATTGTCAAGATTATACTTTTGTTCCAAAAGCTTATGAAAGAAATTTAACTACTCGTTTAAAACTATTAGCTAATATGAATATTACAGAGTCTCGGCTTCCTCAGGATGGCGCCATAAAAGGTACATTTGGTGATCAATATCTGGATATGCGTGTTTCTGCATTACCTTTAAATCAAGGTGAAAAAATTGTTATTCGTATTTTAGATTATACACGAAGTTTGGAAGGTATAGATTCTTTAGGTTTCCATCCTAAAAATTTGGAAAAAGTAAAAAGAATGATGGAAATTCCAAATGGTATTATTTTAACAACTGGGGCTACTGGTTCTGGAAAGTCTACTACTACTTATTCTATTTTACAAGGTTTAAATAAACCGGAAACAAATATTATAACGGTTGAAGATCCTATTGAAATGAATATAGAAGGTATCAATCAGGTTCAAGTTAATTCAGAAATTGGTATGACTTTTGCTGCTGCTCTTCGTTCTATTTTACGACAAGACCCTAATGTAATTTTGATTGGTGAGATTCGTGACTCTGAAACGGCTCAAATTGCTGTTCGTGCTTCTATCACTGGGCACTTAGTCTTATCTACAATCCATACAAATAATGCCTTAGCAACTGTTGAACGTTTATTGGATATGGACGTTGAACGATATTTATTGTCTACTGCTCTTTCTGGAATCATTTCACAAAGACTTGCTAAAATGATATGTCCACATTGTCGCTTTCAAAGAGAAACTACTAAGTATGAAAAAAAAGTATTTAAAAAATATATGAATATGCAGGTAGATAAAGTATGGGATGCTAATCCCAAAGGATGCTCACATTGTAGAAAAGGATATAAAGGTCGAATCGCTGTCCATGAAGTTTTAGAAATTGATGACGAAATACGAAATGCTTTGAGTAATGAAAATCTTGAAAAAAAAGAACTTGCCAAGATGGTTTATTCTGGAAATACTATTACCATGTTGCAAGATGCTTTAATAAAATGTTTAGAAGGTAAAACTTCTTTTGAAGAGGTTTATCGTACTATTGAAATTGAAAATGAAGATGACGATAATTACGAAAATGAAATCAGTGAAGAAATAAAAGAAGATTTAGAAAAAGGAATTATATCTGAATTTGAAACAAATGATGAGGTGTCAGATAATAATGATATAAAACAAATTCAAACACCTATTTCAACGGTTTCTTCTACACCTAGTGTTTCTAATGTTCAAAGTATTCCTGCTCCTATTCCAGCAGTTTCTTCTACACCTAGTGTTTCTAATGTTCAAAGTATTCCTGCTCCTATTCCAGCAGTTTCTTCTACACCTAGTGTTTCTAATGTTCAAAGTATTCCTTCTCCTATTCCGGCAGTTCCACCTACAACTAATGTTTCTTAATAAAAAAAATCTACACCATATAAAGAGGTGTAGATTTTTTTATTATAATTAGTCTATTATTGTTTAAATAGCTCTTCAACTTTTGAAAATAATTCATTGTTTATATCATCTATTTTTCTCATTTTTTCATCTTTTACACATTCAATTACATCCCAGTGATATAGTTCTGATAATTCAATGTATGCCTCTTCAGAATTTTTTAAATGTTCTACAGACTTTTCAACTTTGTCAATGTTTGTTCTATTATTCATTAATTCAAGAGTGTTTTTTAATGGCACATGTAAAAAAATAGTTTTATCTGGTTTTGGTAGTTGTAGCAACCAATATTCTAGTTTATCAATCCACTGATACATTCTAAATCTTTCATCTTTATCTTTAATTTTGCTTCCTTGATGTGCTAGGTTTGACGTTGTATATCTATCTAAAATAACAAAATAACCTTTTTCTAAATACTTCATTATTTTAGGCATGTTATATTTTCTATCTGCAGCATAATATAGACATACTACCTCTGGATCAACATCTAAGGGTCCTTCTTCAAAAATACATTCTCCTATTTCTTTATTTCCTAGATAGCAACCACCAATAATTTTTCCAGTTGGTGTATTGTACATTGGAAAATCAAACCTTTTACATTTTATACCTTTTTCTTTAAGCTTTTCTTCTAGTTTTTTTGTTTGAGTTTCTTTTCCTGAACAATCTGTTCCTTCAATTACTATTATTTTTCCACGCATATTTTTCACCTATCTTTATTCAATAATATGATTATCTTCATCAAATGATACTTGTAAGAACTTTTTTGAGGCTAAAAAGTCACACATATGGACAAAATTTTGATATTTTGTTTTTGGTCTTTCTAAGATTTCATTTCCGTTATAATCTTTTGTCCATGGCCCCATATGAGTTTTTATGACGTCGGCAATAAAAATTGCATCGTCTTCTTCTAAGTTGTATTGTAACTGGTTCTTTATAATATAATTTGCCATCAATATAGGGTGATCAAATCTTGTATATCTTTCTTCTTTTTCTCCTAATTTTAATCCATCATGAACTAAAAGAGCTATTAGCATTAAATCTTTTTCTCTATCTGTATATTTTTCACCAATACAAGGGTCGCTAAGTAATTCATATCCTATCCTCATAGCAGATTTTGAATGTCTTAATAAGCCTCCTTCTCCTAATGAATATTTAGGATGATATTTTCCTGTTGAAGAAGCTGCTACGTGAAACCAATATTCTGGTAGTGATTCAATTATTTTTAATAAACTATCATGTAGTTTCTCGTCTTTTATATATTCTAATTCATCTAAAAACATTTCTTCCTTATTCATTTCTATCACCTTCTAATAATTTGACTATTATACTATTACTAATATACCATAGATTTGATGGAATAAATAGATTATTATTTTTTTCTATTAATTCATTATTACTTAATAATTCTTTATAGTTATAATAATAATCTAGAGAGTGTTTGTATTTATTTTTAAATTTTTTTAAATTTATTCCTTCTTTTGTTCTTAAATTCGTTATTATTTCGTAATATACTTTATCTTTAATAGATAAATATTCAATTCCATTTTTTTTAATATAATCTTGTTTAAAATACTTATTAATACTTCTTGTTTTTTCATAACGGACTTCTCCTATATATCCGGCAGCAGATAAACCAAATCCATAATACTCGTCATTATTCCAATATGTTAAGTTATGCTTGGACCGATATCTTTTGTTCTTGGCAAAATTACTAATCTCATAATGATCATAATCTTTCAATTCCTGGCATATTAAGTCATACATCTCTCTGTCTAAATCTTCATCAATATTATTATATCCTTTAATAAATAGTTTGGTATGTTCTTCTAAAATTAACGAGTATGTT
The DNA here is from genome assembly GCA_947165475.1 of uncultured Caryophanales bacterium. Taxonomy (GTDB): domain Bacteria; phylum Bacillota_I; class Bacilli_A; order RF39; family UBA660; genus UBA3789. The sequence continues at coordinate 21,250 of CAMVAN010000018.1, forward strand.
GATATATGAGTAATATCTAATGACTTTATAAATTTGATGTCTTCCAATAAATCTTTTAATGACTCATCTTTAACTGCATAGATTAAATCTACGTTTATATTGTTAAGACCAACTTTGTTACAATAATTAATTATATCTATTACCTTTTCTTTAGAAATGGCTCTATCTAATACCCTTAGTTTATTCTCATTAATACTTTCTAGTCCAAAGCTAATTCTATTAATTCCATTTCTCTTAAATAAATCTATTTTTTCATAAGTGATACTATCAAAATTACATTCTATTGTAAATTCATTTTTTTTATTTAGTTTTAACTTACTAGTAATAGTAAACAATTTATTTAATTGTCTTATATTTAATGAACTAGGTGTTCCTCCTCCGATGTAAATTGTATCTAATACTTCATTATTATATGAATCGTTTATTTCATTTGATAATTCATTTAGATATCTGTCAACTAATTCTTCATTATAAAATATTTTACAAAAATCACAATAAGAACATATATTTTTACAAAATGGGATATGAATATAAGCGCTTTTAATCATTTTTTTGTTCCATTTCCTTTTATAGTTCCTTCGTTTTGAGCCTTATTGGCTTCGGCAATCTTATCTAGGTTTGCTAATATAAGTGGGCTAATAAGATTAGAATGCGTTAATTTATAAATCGTTGAGGAAGGTAAATCAAATATTTCTGATGCTTTTTCATATGTTAATTGTTTATCTATTATTTCTAATGCCATTTGCTCTATTATTCCTTTAAATTTTTCTCCTTGTAAATCAGTTGTTGTAGGGACATTTTGCTGTGTTTCTTTAATCATTTGAGGATCAGAAGTAAAACTTTGCTTTGTCACCCTTCGTATATTAAGTTGCTTTATTGTTCCTTGTAAGCGTGGATCTTGTGCACTATTAATAACACTTGACCTGATATCTGCTAATATTTGTTTTGCTCTTCTATATTTTTTGTTATCTATTTTTTCTAATCTAGTAGTAAGGTTTCTTTGAACAACCTTTTCTCCAACTCTTTGTTCATTAGCAATTTGAGAAATATTTTTTCTTTCTAATAATAGTTTATATGATTCTAATACTTGCTCAATAACTTTCTTGCTGGTTGTGGAAAATGATTTGTGTTCCGCCAGCAAATCAAATACTCGCTTATACAATTTGATTGATATGTCTGGCAATTTCTTTTGTATATAATCATGAAGTCCCGAACTACTAACTCCATGTTGTCTAGCAGCATCTCTAATAGATAGCCCATTTTCTAGCATGTCAAGAATTATCTCAAGCCATTTATCAATATCATATACATCTTCAACCTCAATAGTTCTATAATATGATGTGATATGTTCCTCGTGTCTTTGGATTTTTTCTTGCTTTTTTTCATCTAAATCTTTGCTTTGTAAAATTGTCTTAACCTGTCCAACATCTATACAGAGATAGCCTGCAAGTTCCTCATATGTGAACCAATTATTTAAATATTCGTCAATTACGCATTCATCAGTAATGTATTCTACCATATATTACTCCTTTGTTGAAAGAATAGAAAGGAATGCCTCTTGAGGTACTTCTACACTACCTATCTGTTTCATTCTCTTCTTTCCTTCCTTTTGCTTTTCTAATAATTTTTTCTTTCTAGTTATATCTCCTCCATAGCATTTTGCTAATACATCTTTTCTTAATGCTTTTACTGTCTCTCTTGCTATAACATGATTCCCGATTGAGGCTTGTATAGGTACCTCAAACAATTGTCTTGGTATTATTTCTTTTAATTTTTCACATACTATTCTTCCTCTTTGATAAGCAAAATCTTTATGTACTATTACACTTAAAGCATCCACGATTTCTCCATTTAATAAAATATCCATTTTTACTAAATTACTTTCTTTATACCCAATTACTTCATAATCAAATGATGCATATCCTTTTGTTGAACTTTTTAATCTATCAAAAAAGTCATATACAATTTCTGATAATGGTAATTCATATATAATTGTTACTCTTTCCTCATCTAAATAATCCATTGATAGAAAGGTTCCTCTTTTATCTTGACAAAGTTCCATTAATGGACCAATATAACTACTAGGAGTAAAAATACTACATTTTACGTATGGTTCTTTCGTTTTTGATATTTTCTCTTTTGATGGCATCTTGGTAGGACTATCTACTAGAATTTTACTATTATCTGTTAGTATAACTTCATAAACTACTGATGGGGATGTTGCTATTAAATTTATACCAAATTCTCTTTCTATTCTCTCTTCAATTATTTCCATATGTAATAGTCCTAGAAATCCACATCGAAAACCAAATCCTAAGGCTTTAGATGTTTCAGGTTCAAAGGATAACGCTGCGTCATTTAATTTTAATTTATTTAATGCTTCTCTTAAATCTTCAAATTTATTTGATTCGATTGGATATAGTCCACAATAAACGGTTGGCTTCATAGGTTTATAACCAGGTAGCCTATCTTCAGCAGGATTGTTCTCTAAGGTTATGGTATCTCCTACATGTACATCACTAATACTTTTTATAGATGCATACAAATATCCTACCTCTCCCGTTTTTAACTCTGATACTTCTTTTTCTTTAGGTGTATTAATAGATAATCCTACTACTTCATAGCTTGCACCAGACTCCATCATTTTAATAGTATCTCTTACATGCAGAGCACCATCTACAACTCGAATACTTATTATTACTCCACGATATGAGTCAAACAAACTATCAAATATTAATGCTTTCAATTTACCATTATTTTCTCCTTTTGGAGAAGGAATCACTTCAACAATTTTTTCTAATAGTTCATCTATTCCTTGTCCTGTTTTAGCACTTGTTAGAACAATATCTTTTTTATCAAAACCAATATTTTCTAATTCTTTTATTACTTTTTCTGTATCTGCACTTGGAAGGTCAATTTTATTGATAACTGGGATAATTGTTAAACCATTATCAAGAGCAAGATATAAATTTGCTAACGTTTGAGCTTCCACTCCTTGAGATGCATCAACAACAAGAATGGCTCCTTCACAGGCTGCTAATGAGCGAGATACTTCATAGGAAAAATCTACATGTCCTGGGGTATCAATTAGATTTAATAGATATTTGGTATTATCTTTTTCGTAGGATATACTAACCGCGTTTAATTTTATTGTTATTCCTCTTTCTCTTTCTAAATCCATTGAATCTAGCATTTGTTCTTTTAATTCTCTTTTTTCAATAGAATTTGTTTTTTCCAGTATTCTATCTGCCAATGTACTTTTTCCATGATCTATATGGGCTATAATACAAAAATTTCTTATATTTTCCTGTTTCATATATTCTTCCTCGTTTTCCTTACTATATCATAAATTGTTTATATTATCAAAAAAATCATTACAAAAGAGTAAGATTGTTCTTACCCTTATCCATTTATAACACTGTTATCAAAATATAATATGTTACCATTTAACTTAAATGTATACGTTATAGTTGAACATTTTTCACTATAATCTTTTATATCAATAGGATGTGATTCTAATATTTCTTCTGTTTGATTTGGTTTGGTTTCAATTAACTCTGTATGTGCATAATCTTTATATATATTAATTGTTGATGTATCATCTCCATTGTCTTCTATATCAGTATATATAACATTTTCTGTTAGTACATAAGACCCATCTGGTTCTTTTGTTGCTTTTACTAGCTCTGTGTAATATGGTTGAACATAATCATCATCTCCCATATCTTCTTCTTCTCCATCAAACACTGTATCAAATCCATCTTCTTCTTCATTGTATGTTAATGTACCGACGTTTTGATCATTAATTGAAAAACTAAAAGGATAAGTAATCACATTATTAGTTGTATACGTAATACTTGGCCCAAAGAAGCGTTCCATGTATTCTTGAACTATATTTGATGGGAGAATATATATTTTATGTTTACTTTCATCTAATCTATCAGTCTTCTCAAAATCTTCTACTTGAGCAAATTGTAATGCAAAATAAAACTTTTCTTGATTAGTAAAAGAACTTATATTTACATTTTTTTCTTTTAGAAATTTTTCACTTCTCTCTTCCCCTGCTCCATATGTAACATATTCATATAATATTTGAACATTTTCTTCTTGTAAACTTAATTCAACAGATTTTATTGGATCTGGCTTGATTTCTTTTTTTCCAAATAAAGTATTACTTACTAAAAATACAACTATTCCACATATTATTGCTACTACGGCAATTATTATTATTGGAAGAATATTATTAGATGATTTTTTACTTACTGATTCTCCATCTTCAGTTGTTTCTTCAAATTCATCTCCTATTTTAAAGTCCATTTTTACACCTCTATTCTAAAAACATTTTATCAAATGTTTTGAAAAAAGAAAATACTTTTTGTTATGCAATACGTGTCTTACTTGACTTTTCACTCTTTGATATTGCATATTTAATTATATCTTCTGCAGTAATTTTTATGTTTTTATCTTCATCATCTTCAAAAATTTCTTCACCATATGTAAATGAAAATTGGAACATTTTTCTTGGTTCTAGCATTCTAGTCAATGATTCTATCTGTTGTTGTGATGGTGTATCAGGTAAATAGATTAAAGCCTTATCTCCTTCTGATTGAAAAATAAGTAATCCGTCTTCCGTAGCATTTATTGCAGCTTCAAATGGAGATTTTGTTATTCCTATAATGCTACCTAATCTTCTAGATACCCTTATTGTTGCGTCAGCATGATGACTAAAAATATTTTTATCTAAATTTTCTTTTTCCTCTCTTCCTTCAGAGTCAACAGCAATGACACCTCTATTCCATTCATATATTACTCCTGCATCACTAACTGGACTCCAACTTGTACTAGCATCATATCGTCTTCCAGTTAATTGTTGGTCGGATTGTGTGTTATCTAAATTTGCATTCTTTTCTAGACGTTTTTCAATATCCTCTAATATCATTTTTCTAGTAATATTTGGATGTCTTAGAGAGGCATAGTCTATTCCATAATTTTTTAAATCACTATAAAAATCAAACAACTCTTTTTGAGAACTTTTTTTCCCATTATTAAAAAAATCAGAAAAAGAATTATATTTTTTATAAATATTAAATTTTTGATAATTATTCATTTTTTCTTTATAAAAATATTTTTCTTCTTTATTTATTTCTTTAATTATATTATTATTATAATATTCGTCTCTCATAATTTACTCCTTATTTTTCTGGCATCATTTTTACTATACTTATATTATCAAAATCTATTTTATCTATTATCTCTTTTAAAGTTTTTAATTTCATATTTTTAATAATATCTATTCTATTTGGAATAATTTTCCCATACTTAATGATATCATCAAAGCAATTATTTACTGTAGATGTAACAGAATCAATCATTCTTACTTCATTTGCTATCCATACTTTTTTTATTCTGTTCATTGTTTTTTCATTTATATGGATATTTTTAAATGTATTTTTTATTTCCTCAATTAATTTTTCTTTTTTTTCTGTTGTTGCTGTTAAATAAAAAATTTCATAATCATCTACGCTTTCCCATTCTGTATATATACTATTTAAAAGCTTTTCATTTCTTACATATTCTCTAAAATAAGATGATGATCCAAATAATATTGTTGTTAGCATTTCTAAATATAAATCTAATTCTAAATCTTTTTCTAGAAAATTCTCTTTAGGTATTTTTAAACCAACTGCAATTTTAGGAATCTCTATATTAGCATGAATAGTAATATTTTTTTCATTAACTTTTAAGGATTCTTCAACTTTATTAATTACAGGTAATTCTTTTCTATTTATATAACCAATTTCATTTTTTATTATCTCAATAGCAAGGTCTTTATCAAAGTTTCCTACAATTAAGATAAACATATTATTTGGTATGTAAAAATTGTTATAACAATTATATAAATCTTCTTTTGTTATTTTATTAATTTCTTCTACTGTTCCGGCTATGTCTATTTTTCTTGGATGATTTG
>CAMVAN010000019.1 GCA_947165475.1 uncultured Caryophanales bacterium
AAATTGATTAATTGGAAGGAGGGTATTTATGAACCGCCTAAAAGAGAAATACTTAGAAAAAGTAGTTCCAAGTTTAAAGGAAAAATACAATTATAAGTCAATAATGGAAGTTCCAAAATTAGAAAAAATAGTAATTAATATGGGTGTAGGAGATGCAACATCAAATTCAAAATTATTAGATGCTGCAGTTGCAGATTTAACAAAAATATCTGGACAAAAACCTGTTATTACAAAAGCAAAAAAATCAATTGCTGGATTTAAAGTTAGAGAAGGACAAGCAATTGGATGTAAAGTTACTTTAAGAGGAGAAAATATGTATAACTTTATGGATAAGTTAATTACGATTTCACTTCCTGGAGTAAGAGATTTTCGTGGAGTAAGTCCTAAAGCCTTTGATGGTAGAGGAAATTACACAATGGGAATTAAAGAACAATTGATTTTTCAAGAAATCGACTATGATGATGTTGTAAAAGTACGTGGCATGGATATCGTATTTGTTACAACAGCTAAATCTAATGAAGAAGCATATGACTTATTAAACGGACTTGGAATTCCTTTTAGAAAGTAAATGGAGGAATATTATGGCAAAGAAAAGTATGATAGTTAAGGCTAATAGACCACAAAAATATAAAGTACGTGAATATACAAGATGTTCTCGTTGTGGTCGACCACACGCAGTTATGAGTAAATTCGGAATCTGCCGTATTTGCTTCCGTGAATTAGCTTATAAAGGACAAATACCAGGGGTTAAAAAATCAAGTTGGTAGTTGGAAAGGAGGATATTGAATGGCTGTAGTTACAGATGCAATTGCAGATATGTTAACAAGAATTCGTAATGCAAATAGTATGCATTATGAAGAAGTACTAGTTCCTGCTTCTAATATTAAGAAAGAAATAGCTAGAATATTAAAAGATGAGGGCTTTATCAATGACTATTCAATAAGCAAAGATAATGCACAAGGAACAATTTTATTAAAATTAAAGTATACAAATAAAAAAGAAAGCGCAATTACAGGTTTAAAGAGAATATCTAAACCTGGATTAAGAGTTTATGCTAAAAGTGATGAAATTCCAAAAGTTCTTAATGGATTAGGAATAGCTATTATATCAACTTCAAAAGGTATTATGACTGATAAAGAAGCACGTAAGGAAAATCTAGGTGGAGAAGTTTTAGCATATATTTGGTAATAAGGACAATGATAATTTGAAACCCAAGATAAACTTGGTAAATATAAAATGAGATATAGGAGGTGTCATTATGAGCCGTATAGGAAAACGAATTATAACTATTCCTGCAGGAGTAACAGTTGAAGAAAAAGATAATATAGTTACTGTAAAGGGTCCAAAAGGAGAGTTAACCCAGCCAATGTTAAAAGGAATATCTATGAATATAGAAGGTTCCGAAATAAAATTAGAAAGAGCAAGTGAAGAATATAAAGCTAATCATGGTACAATGAATGCCCTTATTACAAATATGATTATAGGTGTTACAGAAGGGTATCAAAAAGGATTAGAAATAATAGGTGTTGGATATCGTTTCAATGTTCAAGGAAAAAAATTAGTTATTAATGCAGGATACTCACATCCAGTAAACATGGATATTCCAGAAGGTATTACTGTAGAATCAGTTAGCAATACTGAAATAACAGTTAAAGGAATTGACAAAGTTTTGGTTGGAGAATTTGCTGCCAATATTAGAAAAGTAAGAAAACCAGAACCATATAAGGGTAAAGGAATCCGTTATAAAGATGAACATATCCGTCGTAAAGAAGGAAAGAAAGCTGCTTAATAAGGTAGAAGGGAGAAGAAAAATATGATAAAAAAAGAATCACGTAATAGTATGCGTATATCTCGTCATAAAAGAATTAGAAGAACAATGATGGGAAATAGTGCCATACCAAGATTATGTGTATATCGTTCAAATAAAGAAATTTATGCACAAATCATTGACGATGAAACGAGAACTACTCTTGTATCTGCTTCCTCATTAGAAAAAAATCTAAAAATAGAAAATGGAAGTAATGTAGAAGCAGCTAAAATAGTAGGAAAAGCAATAGCAGAAAAAGCAAAAGCTGCAAAAATTACAAAAGTAGTATTTGATAGAGGAGGATACCTTTATCATGGACGTGTTAAAGCATTAGCAGATGCTGCACGTGAAAATGGATTAGAATTCTAATAGGAGGGTAATATGCAAAGAAAATCGCAAGACTCTAAAGAAAAACAATTTGAAGAATTAGTAATTGATGTTAAAAGTGTTGTAAAAGTTACAAAGGGTGGACGTCAAAGAAGATATTCTGCAGTTGTTGTTGTTGGAGATCGTAAAGGAAAAGTTGGATTAGGTATTGGAAAAGCTAATGAAGTACCTGATGCAATAAAAAAAGCATTACAAGATGCTAATAAAAATATTATCACAATCCCTCTAACAGATGGAAGAACTGTAGCTCATGAAGCGATTGGATACTCAGGAGCTGCAAGAGTTATTATTAAACCAGCTGCTGCCGGAACTGGAGTTATCGCAGGAGGATCTGTACGTGCAGTACTTGAGTTAGCAGGAATTCGTGATGTTGTCTCTAAATCACTAGGAGCAAGAACAAAATTAAATATGGCAAGAGCTGCTATGACTGCCCTTAAATCAATAAGGACACCAGAGCAAGTAGCAGCACTTCGCGGAAAAACTGTAGAGGAGATATTAGGATAATGAAGTTACATGAATTAGAAAGAAATATCGGTGCTACACACAGAAAAAAACGTAGAGGACGTGGTCCAGGTAGTGGTCTTGGAAAAACAGGTGGACGCGGTCAAAAAGGTCAAAAAGCACGTAGTGGTGTAAGTATCGGTGCTGTATTTGAAGGTGGACAATTACCACTATATAGAAGAATTCCTAAAAGAGGATTTACCAATGCCAAATTTAAAACTATTTATGCAACTATAAATATAGAAGACCTAAATAGATTTGAGGATGGTGCAGTTATTACTCCAGCTTTATTAAAAGAGACTGGATTAGTAAAAAAACAGTATAATGGAATAAAAATACTCGGTAATGGAAAATTAGAAAAGAAAATCACTATTCAAGCAAATAGATTTTCTTCAAGTGCATTAGAAAAGATTAAAGAGGCAGGAAGTAAAGCCGAGGTGATCTAAAATGTTTAAAACGATGAAAGAGTTATTTACTTCTGGAAATAAAGATCTAAGGCATAGAATATATTTTACATTAATGTGTTTGACAGTTTTTATTTTAGGTATCTCAATTCGAGTACCAGGCACAGAAGATTTAACAAAAAACCTAGGCTTTTTAGAATTAATTAATACAATAGGTGGAGGAGCTTTAAAAAATTTTTCAATTTTTGCTTTAGGAGTAATGCCATACATAACAGCTTCGATTATAACACAACTTTTACAAATGGATATTTTTCCATATTTTACTGAACTAAGCAAGCAAGGACATACAGGAAGGCAAAAGATAAATCAGATAACAAGATATATGGGAATTGCATTTGCTTTTGTAGAGGGATATGCATTTGCTTTTGCATTCTTAGGAAAAACAAGTAACCCAATGCAATATATGTATATTGCTACAGTATTAACAGCTGGAACTTCCTTCTTATTATGGATGGGAGATCAGATGAGTCAAAAAGGTATAGGAAATGGGTTGAGTTTAATTATTATGGCAGGTATAATTGCGACCCTTCCTCAGATGTTTATAACAGCATTTACATCCCTTGTTACATTTGAAGGAACTGCTCAGGTTATTACATTAGGCATTATTAAATTTATTTTATTTGCTATTGTATATTTTTTGATAGTGATTGGAATGATATTTGTTCAAGAATCTGAAAGAAGAATACCAATTCAATATGCGAATAAATCAACTAGTGCTTATGGAGCATCACAAAGCTTTATGCCTATTAAAATAAATTCAGCAGGAGTAATCCCAGTAATCTTTGCATCAAGTTTATTATCGATTCCAGGAATTATTGCCCAGGTTGTAAAAAATGATACATTTACATTGATTGTTCAGAAGTATTTAACATATACTACTCCAGTCGGATTTGCCTTATATGTCATTTTTATATTTTTCTTCGCTTATTTTTATACATTTATACAATTAAAGCCAGAAGAATTTTCAAAAAATTTGCAAGATAATGGTGGATATATTCCAGGGATTAGACCAGGAGAAGAGACAAAAAAATATATAAGCAAAATATTAACTAGATTAACAGTTTTAGGAGCAACTTTCCTTGTTATAATAGCAGGACTTCCAATTATTTTTGCAAAATTAACAAGTTTGCCTACAACGGTATCTATTGGAGGAACTGGATTATTAATTGTAGTTGGTGTTGCACTTGAAACGTATAAACAACTTGAAGGAAGTATTTTAACAAGAAGTTATAAAAGAGGTTATAGTAGAAGGTAAATATGAAGAATATTATGTTTATTGCCCCACCAGCTGCTGGTAAAGGGACACAAGCGGAATTAGTGGTTAAAAAATACCATATTCCACATATATCAACAGGAGATATTTTACGTGAAATATCAAAGGAAGACAGTGAAATAGGAAAATATGTTTATGAAACATTACAAAGTGGACAGCTTGTAAAAGATGATATTACATATCAATTAGTAGAAAACAGATTAAAAAAAGAAGATTGTAAAAATGGATTCATAATAGATGGGTTCCCACGAAACATTGAACAAGCATATGAATATGATAAAATATTAAATAAGCTTGGATATAATATTGGAAATGTTATCTTAATTAACGTTGATAAAAAAATACTAGAAAAAAGAATTACAGGAAGAAGAACTTGTGAAAACTGCAATACAATATATAATATCAATGATGAAGATAAAGCTCCAAAAGTAGATTCAATTTGCGATATTTGTGGAGGCAAACTCTACCAAAGAAGTGATGATAACTTAGAATCTTTTGAAACAAGATATGAGATGTATATAGAAAAAACTGCTCCAATTATTGAACATTATAAAAATGTAGGAGCTTTAATAGAAGTAAATGGCAACGATAGTGTCGAAAACATTTTTGCTAAAATAGATGAAGTAATTAGCAAATAGATGTATCAAAGTATCGAAACAAGAAGGCACTCCCTTCTTGATGGATACAAGAATTAATCTTACACAGGAGAGTGAAGAGATGGCTAAGGAAGATACAATTGAGTTAGAAGGGAAAGTTATAGAAGTTATTCCAGGAGGAAAGTTTAAAGTACAATTGGAAAACGGACACATTGTAGAAGCCCATGTTTCTGGTAAAATGCGAATGAATTTTATCCGCATTCTAGCAGGGGATACTGTAATGATAGAACTTTCGCCTTATGATTTAACACATGGGCGCATAACATATAGAAAATAATAAAACCTATCGTAATTAATAGGAGGGATAAAATGAAGGTAAAAGCATCTGTTAAACCAATTTGTGATAAATGCAGAGTTGTAAGAAGAAAAGGAAAAATTAGAATTATTTGTGAAAATCCAAAGCATAAACAAGTTCAAGGATAATTAATAGGAGGTGTATTGAATGGCACGTATTAAAGGTGTAGACATTCCAAATGATAAGCATATATGTATTTCATTAACATATATTTATGGTATTGGAAGAAGCTTAGGAAAACAAATTTGTGAAGCAGTAGGAATTAATCCAGCTACAAAAACAAAAGATTTATCTCAAGATGATCTAATTAAGATTCGTGATGAAATAAATAAACATTTAACAGAAGGAGACTTACGACGTGAAGTAAGTATGAACATTAAAACAAAAATGGAAATTAATTCATACGAAGGAACCCGTCATAAGAAAGGATTACCTGTAAGAGGTCAAAGAACTAATCGTAATGCTCGTACTCGTAAGGGTAAAGGAAAAGTAGTAGCAAATAAGAAAAAAGTTTAGTTAAATAATAAAGGAGGTAAGACTTATGGCTTATAAAACAAGAAAGAAAAAAGTTAAAAAGAATGTACCAGAAGGTATTGCTCATATTCATTCAACTTTTAATAATACAATTACAACTATAACAGATAAGGATGGAAATGTAATTAGTTGGGCTTCATCTGGTGCAATTGGATTTAAAGGAAGTAAAAAATCAACACCATTTGCAGCTGGAATGGCAGCAGAAGCTGCAGGAAAAGCAGCATATGATATGGGAATGCGCAAAGTTGAGGTTCGTGTAAAAGGACTTGGTCCAGGACGTGAAACAGCAATCCGCTCACTACAAACAGCAGGACTAGAAGTTACATCAATTGTAGATGTAACACCAATCCCACATAATGGATGTCGTCCACCAAAACGTCCAAGAGGGTAATAAATGATAATAGTTCGTGAAAAAAGTAAAGGGAGGTTAGTTTCATGTTACAATTTGAAAAACCAATATATAAAATAACAGATTCAATTGAAAATAATTTTTATGGAAGATTTGAGTTAGAACCATTAGAAAGAGGATTTGGTACAACAATAGGTAATGCTTTAAGAAGAGTAATGTTATCGTCTCTTCCTGGTAGCGCAATAAGTAGTATCAAAATTGAAGGAGTTCAACATGAATTTCAAACAATTGATGGTATATACGAAGATGTAACAACAATTATTTTAAATTTAAAAGGCCTTGTTTTTAAAAATAATTCAAATGAAGAAAAAAAAGTTTATATAAAAACAAATAAAGAAGGCGAAGTTACTGCAGCAGATATAGAACATGATGCAGATATAGAAATAATAAACCAAGATAAAGTTATATGTACAATATCAAAAGGCGGCTCACTTGATATGGAAATGACAATAACGAATGGGCGAGGATATGTAAAAAGTGAAGAAAACAAAAAAATTCATGAGATAAATAAAATTGGTGAAATAGCAATTGATTCACTTTATTCTCCAATTGAGAGAGTATCATATGAGGTTGGAAATGCTCGTGTTGGACAAGATGAAAGTTATGATAAATTAATAATGGATGTTTGGACAAATGGCTCTATTAAACCAGAAGAAGCAATTGCTTTAGCATCACGCATATTGATTGAACATCTACAAATTTTAACCGATTTATCATCAATTGCTGATGTAAGTGGTATGATGATAGAAAAAACAGAGGATCCAAAAGTTAAAGCATTAGAAACATCCATTGAGGATTTAGATTTCTCAGTTCGTGCATATAACTGCTTAAAAAGAGCAGGAATTCATACACTACAAGACCTAGTAAATAAGAGTGAATCTGATATGATGAAAATCCGTAACTTAGGAAAAAAATCCCTTAAAGAAGTATTAGACAAAATAAGAGATATGGGATTAGTTTTACGTGATGATGACTAAAAGAAGGAGGAAAAACCATGGCATATAGAAAATTAGGTAGAGATAACAAGCATAGAAGAAGTATGATGGCTACTTTAACAAAACAACTAGTTGAAAATGAATCAATCACAACAACAGTGACAAGAGCTAAGGAACTTCGTAAATTTGCTGAAAAAATGATTACCTATGGAAAAAAAGGAGACTTAGTTTCTCGTAGAAAAGCCCTTGCATTTTTACACAATGATAAAAAAGTTGTTGATAAAATATTTAATGATTTAGCAAAAAGATATGAAAATCGCAATGGGGGATATACACAAATACTTAAAACTTCTGAAAGAATAGGAGATAATTCCTTAATGGCAATTATCAAATTTGTCGAAGAATAACAAATACAAGTAGAAATACTTGTTTTTTCTTTAGAAAATCATCTAGAAAAACCTTATAATATTTGTTATAATAAAAAAGAAACGGGTGATTATATGAAAGCATTAATTACTGGAGCAACCTCAGGTATTGGACTAGATATGGCAAAATACCTATCAACAAAAAAAATAGAATTAATATTAGTTGCACGAAACAAAGAAAAACTAGAAGAGATACAAGAACAATTACCAACAAAAGTTACTATAATTGTTGCAGATTTATCAAATGAGCAAAGAGTAAAAGAATTATATATAATTGCTAAAAAAGAAAATATTGATATTTTGATAAATAATGCTGGCTTAGGGGATTTTGGTTATTTAACAGATACAGATATTAATAAAGATATAGAATTAATTAATACAAATATAAAGGCTGTACATATACTTACAAAGTATATTGTAAAGGATATGGAGTCACGTAATACGGAAAGCTATATATTAAACGTATCATCAGCTGCAGCATTTCAACCAGGTCCATTAATGAGTACATATTATGCTACAAAATCATACGTTTATCAACTAACAGAAGCTTTATATTACGAAGAAAAAAAGAAGAAAACAAAAGTAAACGTATCTGTTTTATGCCCAGGACGAGTTCAAACAAATTTTAATAATGTTGCTGGTGTTGAATTTGCAGTAAAACCATTGTCAAGCAAGTTTGTAGCGCGATATGCTATAGATCAAATGTTTAAGAAAAAGCTTTTAATAATACCTGGACTTAAAATGAAATTATCAAAATTTTTCATTAGATTTTTATCAGATAAATTCTTATTAAAAATAACATATAATATTCAAAAAAGAAAGAAAGCCAGCCAATAGTTGGCTTTTATGTACATTTAGGGGGAAATATGTCAGATATTATAAAAATAGAAAACTTTAAATACCAAAACTTATTTGAAAACTTAAATATGTCAATAAAAGAACATAGTTTTACCGCAATCACAGGTCCAAATAATTGTGGGAAAACTACACTAATGAGAATTTTAAATAGAGCAATTATTACTGATAATTATATAAAAATAGATAAGCGTGATATCAACGACTATTTAATTGAAGATTACTCAAAATTAGTACAATGTGTAATACCATTAGAAGTTATATTTCATGAATATTCTATTCAAGATGAATTATTAAACTATGCTAATCAAGAAGAAGTCGATAAAATAACATCAGAATTAAAATTAAAAAATCTATTAAAAAAGAACGAAAAACAACTTAGTACTAAAGAAATTGTTTTAATTCAAATTATTATTGCTTTATTAAAGAAACCTAAAATACTATTATTAGATAACTTAAAAGAGTATTTAAAAGAAGATACAATGAAGGTAATCTCATTTATAAAGAACTATCAAAAAGATAAAAATTTAACTATTGTTATTGCGACAATCCAACTAGAAGAAATAATTGATAGTGATTATATTTATATTATAAAAGATGGTAAAGTAGAATTAGAAGGTGAAACAAGGCTCATTCTCGAAAAAGATAATATCATTAATAAAATTGGATTAAATCTTCCGTTTTCTATTGATTTATCGGTAAAATTAAAAGACTATAACTTATTAAATGAAATAAAAACTGACAATTTAAAGATTATAAATGATATATGGAAATAATATTTGATAAGTTAAGAAAAGATAATAGAGAATTTAATTTTACCATAAAGAATAATGAAATAAACGGAATATATTGTTTAGATTCCAAAATATTAATGAGAGTTATGCACTTTAATAAACCAATAGAAGGAAAAATAAAAGTTAATAAAAAAGAAATATCTGAAGAATACCTAAAAGAAATTAAGAAAAAAACAAGTATTGTAGAAAATAATTTTAAAAAATACTATCAAACTAGAGTATATGAATTAATGTATTATACAATTATAGAAAAGAACCTAATCCTAAAAAATCCAAAAAAGAAAATAGTAGATTCTTTAAAAATTGTAGGTTTAAACTCAAGCTATTTAGATAGACAATTATGTACGTTATCTTCATCAGAAAAAAAACAAATACAATTTGCCCTAGCATTATTGTCAAATCCAGAGTTGATAATAATGGATGAGCCCTTTATAAATTATGATTTAAAAACCTCTAAAAAAATGTGGATGTTAATTCAGAGAATGAAAGATCAATATAATAAAACATTTATTTGGATTTCTCATGATATAGATAATCTATTTAAATATAGTACAAATTTAATAATAATAAAAAATAATAAAATCTTAATTGAAGGTAAAACAAATGAGATAATTCAGAAAGTAGAATATTTAAAAAAAAATAAAATACCAATTCCCCCAATAATAGATTTTACCTATCAAGTAAAGAAAGAAAAAAATATTTGTTTAGAATATCACAATGATGTAAGAGATATTTTAAAAGATATATATAAACATGTTTAAGGAGAGAAAATGAGATTTTTAATAAAATTTTCATATGATGGAGCAAATTATTCAGGATTTCAAACTCAAAAAAATAAAAATACGATACAAGAAAATATAGAACTTGCCCTAAAAAAAGTTAATAATGATAAAGAAACGTCATTGGTTGCTACAGGAAGAACAGATAAGGGGGTCCACGCTTTATGTCAATATGCACATGCAGATTTAGAAATTAATATTACTGAAGCAAAACTAAAAAGAGCTTTAAATAGTAATTTACCAAATGATATTCATGTAATTGAGACAAAAATAGTAGATAGCAATTTTCATGCTAGATATAACGTAGAAAAAAAAGAATATCAGTATTTGATTAATATAGGAGAATATAATCCATTACAAAGGAACTATGTATTTCAATATAATTATCAATTAAATATAGATAAAATGAAAGAAGCGATAAAGGTATTCATTGGGACTCATGACTTTCGCGCTTTCGTAACGGATAATAAAGAAAAAGAAAACTGCATAAGAACAATATATAAAGCAAATATAGAACAAGAAGACAATATTATAAAGATAACATTTGAAGGAAATGGATTTCTAAGATATCAAGTAAGAAATATGGTTGGGATCTTAATAAGAGTTGGTGAAAATAAATTATCCCCAAAAGATGTGGAAAAAATATTAGAAAGTAAAGATAGAAAAAAAAGTGGAAAAACTGCTCCTCCAGAAGGATTATATTTGACAAAGATATCCTATAAAAAGGATTAAATTGACAGAAAACAACAAATGTGGTATAATATACAACATTAGGAGAGATAAGATGAATAATCAGGGGAAAAATAAAAAAAATGGAAAGTTGCAAATCTTTCAAAAATTTTTAATGCTGGTAGAAGAAAATGAGTTTAAAATTATTAAAAAAGTAATGCCGGATCATCTAGAAAAGATAGAACAAAAAATAGACACTAAAACAAGAGAAAAACTCGAAGAAACAGAAGATGAAAAAGAAAAAGAAGAGATCATTAAAAATGCAAAACTATTAAAACTAAAACTAAAAAACAGTTTTAATTCTAACCAGTTAATTAATTATCATATAGGGCTTTCATCCCCAACAGAATTTATCAGTTATCTTGAATGGAATAAACAAGTTCATTTAGGTGCCTTAAAAAATGATATTATTAACTTAGCAATTTTAGCAACTTTAAAGACTATTCTAAAAGAAAATAAAGTGCTTGATATTATAACAGTATTTCAACTATTCTTTACAGCGATAAATTATTTATGTATAGAGTTACAAAAACAAAATATTGAAAGACTACAACAAGTAGAACCAATGCTTATGAAAAGAGAAGAAAGAGAAAGTAACAGATTTTTAAATACATATCCAACTATTGCAGAATTGATAGATAAAAAAATGGGAGATACTAGAAGTTTAAACTGTCCCACATTAGATGAGCTAAATGATATGGTCAGTGAAGAAAAACAAGAACAATTTATAAGAGAAATGCGAATTCTTTTAAAAAAAGAAAATAACAGAAGGAGGGGGAAAAGATGAGTAAGAAAAAGGAATTAACACAAGAAGAAAAAGTAACAAAGAGAAAAGAAAGAAGAAATTCATTCTTTAAATCAGCGTTATTTTCTTTTGCTACATCAGCATCAACTGTATTTGAACTTGGACTAAATGAAAGAACAATTGAAGAAAATCGTCGAGAATATTATGGTGCTAAAGCATTATTTAGAAATTTAACAGATGATGAATTAGCAAGCTATTGTGAAGCGTATGGAATAATGAGTGATACCACAGATAATCGTCAAGATACCAACACAAAAGCACTATAAAAATATTATAAAATAAAGAAAAAAGTATTGATTTTTAATACTTTTTTTAGTATAATCATAATCGGTACATTTAATATCCCACCTTAATCTGTTCCTGGGAAAAACAGATTAACGTAAAAGGAGAAAAAATATGACAAGTTATATGCAAAAAAAAGAAACAGTTGAGCGTAAGTGGTATGTAATCGACGCAGAAGGGAAATCATTAGGTAGAGTTGCAAGTTTAGCAGCAACATACTTAAGAGGAAAAAACAAACCAACTTATACACCACATATTGATTGTGGAGATTATATTATAATTATTAATGCTAATAAGGTTAAATTAACTGGAAACAAGTTAGAAAACAAAATGTATTATAATCATTCAATGTATACAGGTGGTTTAAGAGAAAGAACAGCAAAGACTATGATTGAAAAATATCCTGAAGAAATGATGGAAAGAGCAGTAAAAGGAATGCTTCCTCACAATAGATTAGGAAGACAAATGTACAAAAAATTATTTGTATATGCAAATAGTGAGCATAAACATGAAGCACAAAAACCAGAAGTGCTTGAAGTTAAGTAGGAGGGTTAAGAGATGGCAAAAGAAAAGAAAAATGTTTATATAGGAACTGGTCATAGAAAGACTAGTGTAGCAAGAGTTACATTAACCCCAGGTACTGGAAAAATAACAGTTAATGGTAGAGACGTAAACGAATATTTTCCAAATGAAATATGCGTTATGGATTTAACTCAACCATTAGAACTAACAAATACAAGAGATATGTTTGATGTTACTGCTAAAGTAAGTGGAGGAGGATACAGCGGACAAACAGGAGCTATTCGTCACGGAATAACAAAAGCTCTATTAGATTATGACAAAACAACTCCTGCTGATTCTGAAAATAGTTATAGAAAGCCATTAAAACAAGCTAAATTTATAACTAGAGATCCACGTAAGAAAGAACGTAAAAAACCAGGATTAAAGAAAGCACGTCGTGCACCACAATTCTCAAAGAGATAGAATACTTTCAATATGTTTCAAAAAGCCCGTATTTACGAGCTTTTTTTGATGCATAAATATAGAAAAAAAGACAAAAGGCTACAAATTTTTGTTTATGCTATAATTGTTATAAAGGAGACTATAACTATGTTAAAAAAACAATTTGATAATAATAGTTTTGCATTATATTCACCTGATAGTTTACAATATATTACAAATGATTTAGAAATAATATTAAATGAATCATTAGAATTATATAAAAAAATATTTGATATAGATAAGTTTAGAAAAGTTCAAATTAATTATTTTGACAATATAGAAGATTTTAGAAATTATATTTATGAATTAAGGGGAGAAAAGGAATCTTTACCAGAATATGCTAAAGGAACATTTGATAATGGTATGATAAATGCTTTCATACAGCCTAATATTATTGAAGGGACACCATCATTTATTCATAGAAAGTATAGCGCTTCCCATGAACTATTTCATATAATGTATCAAGAATTAATTCTGAAAAAGAATAATCAAAATAGAATAATTTGGTTTGATGAAGGAATGGCTCAATTTTTTTCTGGTGAAAAAAATAAAGAAATGACTTTGGACTTTTCAAATTGGTTAAGTATGGTTAAATCTAACACTAAAAAGATTCCAAACTTAAACAATCTAAATCATTGTAGTGATTTTGAAACAAAGGATTACGATGGATATAATTTAAGTCTTTTAGCAATAAAATATCTATATGATAAACTCGGCATAGATGAGCTGAAAAAAATGCTCTCTAACAATAATATGATTACAGAATTGGGTAATGTTATTGTTCAGGATGCTTTTAATTATTATGAAAATAAAAAAGTTAAAAATAGATTAATAGAAAATTATTTAAAGTATTATTAAAAACATATAAGTCCAGTTATATAGACAATGAATAAAATAAAAACAATATGATAAATAACTAGATTATAACTTACAAGGAGAATTAATTATTTCAATATATTGATAGACCATATTCATTTTATTTACAGTAAAATTCTCTAAATACTTACTATTCAGAAAGTAAAGATATAAGTAAGCACATAATGTCATGATCATTAATCTTTTTATTACTAGTAGATTCAACGAGAATTAAAATAACTCTTCATCTAATAAGAGAAAATTGAAAAAATATATATAATATGAGTGCTTATTATTCTTAATTGTTTAGTAGTTACTATGATAATTCAACGTTTTTTATAAAATAAACAAAATAAAAGATTTTTTATCAGAATTTTTGTATAATTATATTAAATAAGATAATCAAGAAGGAGTACAAAATGATAAGAAAAGATGGTAAGATTTTTAACAATGACTATATAATAACTGATAAATACAATAAATATTGGAAAATATTCACATTGCCTAAAATGGGTAGAATAGAAGAATATCAAATAAGGGATATTACAGAAATTGAAGATGCATTATTCATAATAAAACAAGGATATTCCTATTTTGAACAATTACAATATGAACTTAGAAACAATCCTGAGATTTTAAAAGCTGCTTTAGAAAAATTTCTAGATTTTTATAATAATTTTTCTGGATTTGCTAACAAAAAACAGATGATAAATCCAATAAGCTTTGCCGAAAAAGATGCTTTAACAGAAGAAAATATTAAATTAGCCATGTCTGCAGAAAACTCTAATATATTATCAAAATCAAGCTTCTTTAAAGATTTATCATCTATTTCCATTTTATATAAAACTGGAAAAAGAGATTTTTATAAACAATTATCTACTGAATCAAGAAATAATCCCCTAGTATTAAATAAAGTACTAGAGAACTTTAATCCTGAGGAAGAAATAAATCCAATAAGTTTTGCTTTAGATGGAGCATTAACAGAAAATAATATACGTCTAGCCTTAATTAAGGGAAACATTCTTCTTATAGAAAACTCCCCACTTATCAAAAGCAAGTTATTTCATAAAATTAATTTGGAACTAGGTAAAATTGAAATAAAATATGATGATTTACCCGATTCAATAAAAAATGATGATAACATAATGCAATTATACATAACAAGATTTCCAAACTACTATAAAAATTTAAATCAAACTCAAAGAAATAATCCTATATTTCTATATCATGCATTAAGTAATTGCGATAATACTTCTGCAGTAAGTGTCAATCCAATTTGTTATGCCTTAGATGGAGCATTAACTGAGAATAATATACGATTAGCATTAAACAAAGGAAAAGATTTTTTACTATTAATACAAAAAGATTCTGCCTTTTTTCAAAGCAAATTATTTCATGAAATAAATATAGAACTAGGTACAACTGAAATAGACTTTGAGGATTTACCTGATTTTATAAAAAATGATGAGAAAATGATATTATCTTATATCACTAAATATCCATCACAATATGTGAAAATAGATCAAAAATATAAAAATAATCCAGAAATATTACATGCAGCATTACAATCATATAATGGAAATGACATTAATCCAGTAAGTTTTGCTTTAGCTGGAGCATTAACTGAAGAAAATATTATATTAGCAATTCAAAAAGGAAAAATTGAAATACTCTCTGATAGCACTCTTACAAATAATAGATTCTTTGTTGTTGAATGTTTAAAAAGAGATATATATAGTGCAATCTATGACAAGATTTCAGCTGAACTAAAAAACGATCCAGAAATAAGCGATTTACTACAAAAAAAATCCCCATCTACTATTGTAGGCAAACCTATAGATATGGGTAGAAGTTGGTCCCCTCGTGGTTATAAACAAACTTACAAATATTATCAAGCAGTTATTGGTATATTACAAAATGGAGAACATAAAGAAGAAGAAGTTAGAGGGAACAGTCGTAGATCATTGTCTCACGTTAATGGGGTCTCAAATGTAGTTAAAGATTTTGCAAATAATCCTTCAAATTCTCGTGAATTAATAATATTATCAAGAGAACTAGATTCAATTGAATCCAACCCTTTTCATAGAGCTGTAACATGTACAGATTACAATATGCTAATAATTCTTATAGAAGGAGAAAATGCTCAAATATTTTTTCCACCAACAATCACTAGTAATCAGCTAACTAAACTAAACAATCTTTTAGCCACAGATTTAAAAGATTTAACTTTTCAGTTTTTACATAGAGGTAAAGACTATGATGAATTTATTGAAGCAGGAACTCAAAAAGCTAGAGACTTAGTAGCTAGCGATGTACCATTCTTCATTAAGGAATTAAAAATATATAGGCCACAGCAAAATTCGAATATTGATGAAGATTCAAACAGCACTAATAATAGAAAAGCAATGTAACATACTACTAACAGTCAATATAATATAAGCTATTTCAGACTGCCGACAAATAAAATTTGAAGACAGTCTTTTTTCTTAGTTGCCTAAATATCCTCATTTTTAAAGAGGGGATAGTAATAAACACATAATCTCGTAATTATTTTTCTATATATAACTAGTCTAACAGCGATAAACATAGTATAATATTTATGCTATAATTTATATAGGAGCGAAAAAATGAATATTATTATAAGAAAAGCTAAACCAGAAGAAGCTGAAAAAATTATAGATATTAATATTAAAGTTTGGAAAACAACATATAAAGGTTTAATCCCTCAAGAAATTATTGATAAAGTACAATCAAAAGATGAAGCAAGAATTGAAAAAAGTAAAATAAATATTAGAGAAAAACAAAACACAATTGTTGCAGAAGTAGATGGAGAAATTGTAGGATACCAAACATTTGGCCAAGCTCATGATAAACAATTTTGCAATTCTGGTGAAATATATACTAGTTATATCTTAGATGGCTTTCAAATGTTAGGACTGGGTAGAAGAATGGTTATTGAATGTATGAAAGAGTTAGTTAATCAAGGATATACTACTTTAATAACAAAATGCTTGGTAGGTAATCCTTCAAATGAATTTCATAAATTGATTGGTGGATTATATATTGGTCAGTCCACATTTGAACCATTAGGAATATATGTTGGTAAAGATAATGTATATTATCATGAAGATTTAGCAAAAAGCCTAAATTATAATTTAAAAAAAAGTCAAAGGAGAAAATAAATATGAATTATGAAGATAGAAAAATAGTAGCAATCTTATCAACTTCTGTAGAACCAAGTATTGCATTAAACGTGATTGGACATTTAGCTATATCAATTGAAAAGTACTCTGATAAAGATATAATGAGTAAAAAAATAATAAAAGACAAGTCTGGAATAGAACACTTATGAATAAGTAAATTTCCATTTATTATAACAAAAGTCAAGCCTGGGAAACTACGTATTGCAATTGACAAAGCAAAAAATAATCCCAATTTATTAGTAGCCGATTATCCAAAAGATATGCTAGATACAAGAACTGATGAAGAGCTTGTTGATTCAATTAATAATAAAGAAAATGAAAAATACGAATATAAAGGAGAGAAAATAATATGTATGAACCTGCCGTAGTAATTAGTAATTATAATAAAAATGTTAGTGTTTATGACACGATAGATGCAATAAGTAATGCTGGATTTAAAAATGCATTTATAGAGTGGTATAACAAAGATTGGGATGTTTCCCAAGAAGAACAATTAAAATACGCTAGAAAAAAAGGATTAAATATTATTTTTGCTCACCTAGGATATCAAAATATTAATGATATATGGATAGAACAGGAGACAAACATTGTAGAAAGATATAAAAATGATATAAAAATATGCCATGAAAACAATATACCTATGGTAGTAATGCATATAACAAGTAAAAGTGAAGCACCAATGTATAATGAGACTGGACTCAAAAGAATAAAAGAAATATGTGATTATGCTAAATCTTTAAATATAAAAGTTGCGTTTGAAAACACTAAAATAAAGGGTTATCAAGAATACATAATAGAAAATATTAACAACAAAAATGTTGGAATATGCTTCGACTCAGGACATTATCATGCTCACTTTAAGGATGAGTTTGATTTTAATAAATTTAAAAATAGAATTTTTGCTGTACACTTACACGACAATGATCAAAGTGATGACCAACATTTATTACCTTTTGACGGAACAATAGATTGGAATAAAACTATAAAAAAATTAAAAGATAATAATTATAATGGACCTATTACATTAGAGATTCATTATCATCGAGACTATGTTAACATGGATATTAATGAGTTTTATAAAAAAGGATACAAAATAGCTTTAAAAATTAAAGAATTATTTGAAAATAAGGAAACTTAATAAAAATATCACATATAATACAATGTGATGAAAAATGATAAAAATAAACTTTTTAAAAGAAATAATAATTATTTCAACAATTATAAGTACAATAACTTGTGCTACTATACAAAAAACAAAAATATTTTTTAAAAATAGTAAGTATATCCAAGCTTTCTCATTAACTTTAAATATAATTATTGGAATATTATTTTGTAATACTTTTACAAAAGTAACATTTCCAAATAGTTTATGGGTTGGCTTTTTATCTTTTATAGGAGCCGATAGTATTTATAAAAAATTTGAAGGGAAATTATCTTCCCATTCAGAATTAAGAAAGAAAAAATAATATCCACAAGTCCTGTGGATATTTTATAATATAATTTCTAAAATCATCATAATAGAAAAACCAATCATAAAAATCATTGCCATAATATCATTAAGAGAATTATTTTGACTTTCTGGAATTAAATCAAAAACAGTAACAAAAATCATGGCTCCAGCTGCAAAAGAAAGAATAAAAGGTAAAATCATTCTTATTTTTACAACCAGTATTGCTCCAACTACAGCAGAAAAAGGTTCAACAATGCCGCTAAAAGCACCAAACAAAAAGGATTTTAAACGGGAAAAACCATCTCTTCTAAGAGGAAAACTTATAGCAGCTCCTTCAGGAAAATTTTGAATAGCTATTCCCAAAGTCAAGGCAATTGCTCCATATAAGTTAGAGTTTGCTAAAGAACCAAAAGCCACTCCAATAGCTAAACCTTCTGGTATATTATGAAGTGTAATAGAGCTAAATAATAAAAAACAACGTTTAACTCTTGTAGACTCTTCACTTTTTAATAATAAGTGAGAAGCTATAAGGTTACCTAAATATAAAGTTAAAGCACCTATCATAAAACCAACAAACACGATAAACCAAGTTAAAAGATTTAATTCATTAGACAATTTTATAGCGGGATTTAACAAGGAAAAAAATGATGCTGCAAGCATGATACCAGCTGATAACGATAACATGGAGTTCATTAAATTTTTATGAACAGATTTAAAAAAGAAAATAAAAGAAGAGCCTAAAATAGTTACTAAAAAAGTAATCGTCCCAGCAACAAAAGATTGAATAATAGCGTTATGAAATGAAAAGAAAGAATTAAAAAACATAAACCTCACCAATATAACTTATGATAAATCAAAAAAATAGTTCGAAAAAATATAAAAAAAAATAGTTCGAAAAAATATAAAATAAGTTGTAAAAAATCCGAAAAATAGATATAATTAAACATAGAATAGGAAAGTGCTGGGGTGATTCTAGTGATTGTAAGATTAATCAAAAAAAAGAAAATTTACAACTTTATTTTGCCTACTAAAATAAGTGGAAATTATTGGATAACAGATATTGATTATTTTGGAAATACTAGAAACTTGATAAATGTTGAAGAATATGATGGCCAATGGAAAATAAAAAGTGACTTTGAAACGAAAATAATGGCTGGAGATAGAGAAGTAGAATCTGCAATATTAAAAGATTATAGCTTATACTTTTTAAAAATAAGTACAGATAATGAATTTGTAATTTTATACTGTTCTCCTTCCATAGAAAAAGAAATACTTAAATTAAAAGTAGAAAACCAAAAAGAAATACTAATTGGTACAGACAAAAGAGCTGAGATATATTATAATTATCCACTAATATCTCGACAGCAAGCTAGATTAATCTACAATAATGGAACATGGGTAATACAAGATTTAAATAGTAAATACGGAACCTACGTTAATAATATAGCAATTACAGCTAAACAATTAGAATACGGTGATATTATTTTTATAATGGGATTAAAAATAATTGTAATGAAAGACACTTTAGTTCTAAATAATATTCCTACATATCTTAGAATAGACGGTGGTTCTTTTCAAACTGTTGCTAACGTAGTTCAAAAACAAACAGAATTTGACAATCCTGATGAAGAAAATATTGAGTTTTTTAAAGAAGACGATTATTTTTATAGAGCCCCACGTTTTAAAACAGGAATAGAAGAAGCTATAATTACGATTGAACCACCACCTGGAGCAGAGGAAGAAGACAAAACTCCTATAATATACACAATTGGACCAATGTTAACAATGGGGATGATGTCTATGTCTACTGGATTTACATCGCTTAATGGAGTATTAAACGGAACAATAGACATAAGTGCAGCCCTTCCAACACTAATTATGTCTGGAGCCATGTTGGCAACTATGATCTTATGGCCTAGTATGCAACGTAGGTATCAGAAAAAACAAAGAAAGAAAAATGAAGCTTTACGAACAACCAAATATAGAGAATATTTAGCAGAAAAAAAAGAAAAAATTCAATCTGAAATGAATATTCAACGACAAATATTAATTGATAACTATTTACCATTATCCCAGATTAAAGAAATTATTTATCAAAAGAAAAGGAATTTATGGGAACGTGAAATTGATCAAGAGGATTTTCTAGATTTGCGTCTTGGAGTTGGTACAGCTGAATTAAAAGGAAAAATTAGTATTCCAGAAGAACATTTTTCTTTAAAAGATGATGAACTATTAAAAGAAGTATATGCGGTAGGCGCTGCTTCAAGATTATTAGAAAATGTACCAGTATCGCTAAATTTTGTTCAAAAAAATATAGTTGCCATAATAGGAACAGCAGATAACAAAAGACAAATAATTGAAGGATTGATGCTACAAGTTCTTGCTTATCATAGTTATGAAGATTTAAAAATAATTGTTTTAACAAACGAACAAAATGAAGAAAATTGGAATTATATAAAAATAGCTCCCCATAATTGGAGTAATGATCATTCTATTCGATACTTTGCAACAAATTTAGATGAAGCTAAAGCTATTTCATTAGAATTGGAAAAAGAAATCCAAGCTAGAAAATTTAAAGATAATAATGGAAAAATGGAGCTAAGTGGAGTAGACTATCATAAATATAAACCATACTATTTAATTATTACAGATGATTATAAATCTTTACGTGATATTGAGATGCTAAAAGATGTATGTGAAATGCCAATTAATTATGGATTTAGTTTAATTGTAATAAGTCCAAGACTTGTAAATATACCAAATGAATGTAAGACATTTATTAGTATAGGAGATAGAAAATCTGGAGTATTTGAAAATGAATTAGTTTCAAATAAACAAAAAGAGTTTATTGCAGATTTTGATGCAACTTTAAATATGCAAGAGTGCTGTAAAATATTGGCAAATATTCCAATTGACATTGCTAAAGAAAATAGGAGCCTACCTTCAAGCGTATCTTTTTTAGAAATGTACAATGTAGGAATGGTTGAACAATTAAACATTTTAAATAGATGGAAGACAAATGATCCAACTAAGTCATTGCAAACCCCAATTGGAATAGATAAATCAAGAGAATTATTTAAACTAGATTTACATGAAAAAGCTCATGGTCCTCATGGACTTATAGCAGGAATGACTGGTTCCGGTAAATCAGAATTTATAATTAGTTATATTTTATCAATGGCTCTAAACTATCATCCATATGAAGTATCGTTTATTTTAATTGACTACAAAGGTGGAGGTTTAACTGGGGCATTCGAAAACAGAGAAACCGGGGTAAAGTTACCTCATTTAGCAGGAACAATTACCAACTTAGATACAGTTGAAATGAATCGTTCTTTAGCATCTATTCAGTCAGAATTAAGAAAAAGGCAAAGAATGTTTAATGAAGCGAGAGATAAATTAGATGAAAGTACAATTGATATATATAAATATCAAAGTCTATACCGAAGAGGCTTAGTGGAAAGGCCAATATCTCATTTATTTATCATATCTGATGAGTTTGCAGAATTAAAAGATCAAAGACCAGAATTTATGGATCAATTGATTTCAACTGCTCGTATAGGACGTTCTTTGGGAGTACATCTTATTTTAGCAACCCAAAAACCAAGTGGTGTGGTAAATGATCAAATATGGTCAAACTCTAAATTTCGAATTTGTTTAAGAGTACAAGACAAATCAGATAGTATGGATATGATAAAGTGTCCAGATGCAGCAGAGTTGAAAACAACAGGACGATTTTACTTACAAGTAGGATATAATGAATTATTTGCAATGGGGCAAGCTGCCTGGGCAGGGGCTCAATATTATCCTACTGAAAAAAGAAAAAAGAAAGTCGACCAAACAATTAGTATAGTAGATAATGTTGGCTCTATAATAAAATCTTTAGACACGAAACAAAGTGATGTTGTATTACCATCTAAAGGAGAAGAAATTACAAATATAATTAGATATATAGTAGAACAAGCTAAAAAAGAAAACATATCTATTGATCAACTATGGCTTGATAGAATACCAGACGTAATTTACATTGATAAATTAAAGCAAAAATATCATTATCAAACTCAAAAAAATGTAATAAATCCAATTATCGGAGAATATGATGATCCAGATAATCAAAGACAAAATGTATTAACTCTTCCTTTGTCTAATGAAGGTAATACAATTGTATTTGGTTCAGCTGGAAACGGAAAAGAATTAATGCTTTCTAGTATCATATATTCATGTATTACAACACATGATTCTAGAGAAATAAATTTTTATATATTGGATTTTGGTGCAGAAACATTAACAATGTTTAGACGAGCACCACATGTAGGAGAAGTAATATTATCATCAGATGCTGAAAAAATTGCTAATTTATTTAAAATGTTAACTACATTAATAGAAGAAAGAAAAAAAGTGTTCATAGACTATAATGGATCATATGATTTTTATATTCACCATGGAGGAAAGCAAATCCCACTAATAGTTATAGTTATTAACAATGTAGAAGCATTCCTAGAAACGTACAATGACTACGAAGAAATCATCGGTCAAATGACTAGAGACTCTTTAAAATATGGAATAATATTTGTATTTTCAACAAATGGTCCTAACACAGTAAGATATCGATTAAGGCAGAATTTCAAACAAAATGTTTGTCTACAATTTAATGATCCAATGGATTACTCCTCAGTAATACCAGGTGTAAGAAAAAAAGAACCATCTAAAGTATATGGAAGAGGATTAATACTATTAGATAATGTTTATGAATTTCAAACAGCATATTCTTATACAGAAGAAAAAATGAGTGATTATATTAGGATTATTTCTAAAAAATTAAATAGTATTTGTGATTTTAAAGCTCAAAAAATACCAATTTTACCAGATGTAGTAAATAGAGAATTTGTAAGTAATTATTTAGGATCAATTACATCAATTCCATTCGGAGTAGAAAAAGAAACATTAGAAATAGCAAAAGTAAACTTTAGAGAAAAATATATGTATTGCATTACGGGTGATGACATATCATCTGAACCAAACTTTATAAATGGTATTATTCATAATTTCGTTCAAATTGAAAATACAGAATGTATTGTATTTGACTCAAATAGTTTATTAAATGAAATTGCTGAAGAGAAAATAACATATAGCAATGATACATGTTACGATTCAATTGACAAATTAAATAATGTATTTACAGAAAATAATCCAGAAAAAACTTATGTCTGCTTTTGCCTTAATATAAATTCTATGTTGAATAAATTAAGTTCAATTGAAAAAGGAAAATTTACAACACTAATAAATGATGCAACAAAAAATGGAAATATAAAGTTTATAATTGTAGATACAATTGATGCTATTAAAAGTATTAATTTTGAACCTTGGTTTAAAAGTAATGTTGATTTATCAGAAGGTATTTGGATAGGAAATGGTATAGGAAATCAGTTTACTTTAAAAGTGACAACAAATGCTAGAATATTAAGAGCAGAAGTTGCTCCTGGTTTTGGATATATAATTAATAAAGGAAAAGCTGTTCTAATAAAACTTATGGCAGATGAATAGGAGTATTTATGAATAAGAATAAGATACTAATTGAATTAGAAATACCACTAATTGAAAAAAAATATGATTTATTTATACCAATTAATAAAAAAGTAGGAACAATAAAAAGACTTCTTGAAGAAGCATTGTTAGAATTGTCTGATAATGCTTATATTATAAAAGAAGATTCTAATTTTTATAGTAAAGATAATGGAACAATATATGATGTTAACCAAACTGTAAGAGAAACAGACCTAAAAAATGGATCAAGAATCATATTATTATAGGAGGATATATGTCAGATTATAATAAATTTGTAACAGCAATAAACAAAGTCTTTGACTACCTAAACAAAATGAAAGCAGGCTGGAATGATCAAGATAACTTAAATTATATTGAAAGTATAGAAGAGTATAAAAGTGTTGTTGTAGCAAATGCTAATATTTTTAAAACTCCCCAAAACCAAAACAATAATAAGTCTACTAGCTTGGAGGTTTTAGGAAATGATTGATAAACTAAAATATGATGAAATCTCTGCCATCGCAAACGATCTACACCAGCAAGCTGAAATCATAGAAAACTTAATAAAAAATAGAAATATAAATGAATTAACAGATTTTGCAGCAACTATAGAAGGATACTGTAAGTTTCTGAATACCACTGTAGAATTATATAAAGATGCAGATAAAGCATTAGAAGAATTAAAAAATAGTATTTAAAAAAAGCTTTCTAATTATGAAAGCTTTTTATTATATTGAAATAACTTAACTCTAGGAAAATAATATTTTAGTATATTATAATATTTTACTCCATTTTTTGCCATTTCATTAGAACCAAATAAACTAAGTCCATAAAAATGACCATTACCAATATTGATAACTCTTAAAAAATCATTATAAAATAAAAAATAGTATTTAGAAGAACAAAAGGATAATTTATTTTCCACCTCTTCCAGGGTAAAAAGATGATTATCAATAGAAATAAACTCCCTATTATCTTTTGTTGTTATTTTAAATAGTGTATCTTTATTAAAAGAAATGTTAAATATTTTTTCTAACTGATTATAAGTATAATCTTTATAGGTAATAAGATTAGGTGATAGTAAATCCCAAATACTATCAACACTTGCTAAATATTTGTAATGATTATTTGTTAAGGTTTTTCCATAATTAGAAAAATGTAAAAAAGGAAGAATATAGTTATTTTGATAGGATAAATAAATACAATTAATATTTGAAATAATAGAATTTATTTTTAATAAATAATTATCATAATATGGAATTTCTTCTTTATAAAAAGATAAATAATTAAAGCGGACAAAGTAATCATTTTCATCTATGTAATTATTTTCTTTCATAATTTTATAGGCATAAGTATTATATAATACTCCGATAGATTTTAATACTTCATCTTCTAAATCATATTTATAAAAGGAACATAATACTATTTGCAAATACTCGCGAAGAGTCATCTCACAGATAGCTCCATTTTTAAGTTTAATATTAATCATAAAAGAGTCACAATCATAAGTAGTTGATAAAGGAATAGTATTATAATTAATATTATTTAAATTTAAACTTTTAACTACGACTCCATCAACAACCAAATATATATGATTTCCTCTATATGGAATATGATTATTTTTTATAAAATTTTTAGTTCTTCTAGCTAGGTCAACATCATTATGTATAGAAAACTCATTAGAATATTCATATTTCATAGTTAAGAATAAAAAAAGACTACCATTTTTAATTTCATAATTGTAGAACACAATAATCACCTAAAAATAGTATGCCTAAAAAAATTATTTTTATACTAGTATTCAAAATATTTCATTTTTTTATCAAGATTACAGTTTAATCCTGTACAATAGCTAGTATTCAAAAAAACTTGTTCTAAGTCAATCTCCTTTCCATTCAAATAATCAAAGCTCGCACATATAAAAACCTTTGCTTGTTTAACAGCTTTTAAATAAATATCTACAAAAGAATCATGACTAATCATATTATAGTCAACGGGGTTTCTCCATAATGAATGATTACTATTTAAAAAATTATGTTTATCATCTAAAGGATAATGATAACTAATTGCTTCAAAACGATAGCAGCGTTTAGGGGTAAAAGTGTCAACTAATT
>CAMVAN010000020.1 GCA_947165475.1 uncultured Caryophanales bacterium
GAATTCCATAGGAATTCTTATGAAAAATTAATTTATTAATTTTTTATTCTTCTTGTTTTTATTTATATTTTATTTTATACTAAGCATGTATTGGGGTGACTTAGTATGAAATGGAAAATTGGGGATGTTGAAATTCAAAATCAGGTTGTACTTGCTCCAATGGCTGGAGTTTGTAATTTAGCCTTTCGAACCATTTGCAAGGAAATGGGATGTGGTTTAATTTATGCCGAGATGGTTAGTGATAAGGCGATTGTTTATAATAATAAAAAAACTATTGATATGCTTTCAATGACTGATTTTGAAAGACCTATTGTTCAACAAATATTTGGGTCCGATAAAGAATCATTTGTTGAAGCTGCTAAGTTTATTTATAATAATATGCATCCCGATATCATTGATATAAATATGGGTTGTCCTGTTCCAAAAGTTGCTGTTAGAGCACAAGCTGGAGCAGCATTATTAAAGGATTTAGATAAGATTTATGATATTGTAAAGTCTGTTGTTGATACGGTACCTATTCCTGTTACAGTTAAGATTAGAAGTGGTTGGGATTTTGAACATATTAATGCAGTTGAAGTTGCAATTACTGTTGAAAAAGCAGGAGCAAAAGCTATATGTGTTCATCCTCGGACTAGAAGTCAGGGATATAAGGGAAATGCAGATTGGAGTATTATAAAAATGGTTAAAGAAGCTGTTAGTATTCCTGTGATTGGAAATGGTGATATTAAAACTCCAGATGATGCCAAAAGAATGCTTTTTGAGACCAAATGCGATGCTATTATGATTGGACGTGGGGCATTAGGGAATCCGTGGCTTTTAAAAAATATTATTAATGTTCTTGATGGAAAATCTATTCAGGTTGTTTCAATAAATGATAGAGTTGATATGTGTCTTCATCATCTTAATTTGTTATTTAATCTAAAAGGTGAAAAGATAGCTTGCTTAGAAATAAGAAATCATATTATGTGGTACTTTAAAGGTATTAAAGGATGTAATGAAATTAAAAATAAAGTCTATCAAACTAATAATATTCATGATATAATTTTAATATTAAATCAAATGAAGGAGGGAAAATATGAATGAAGAATCTGACAAAAAAGATATAGATGAGGATAAATCACGAAAAGCTTTATTTGTACAAAGGCTGTGTGCTTTTATATTTGATATGTTATTGGTATCTTTAGTTGCTTCTTTCATTACTACTCCTTTTTTGAATTCTGATAAAATTCATGAGTTAGAGAAGAAAGAACAAGAATTAATTATTAATATTCAATCTAATGATTTTAAAAATAGTTCTTTCTTTTTAGAATACTCAGATTTTTTTTATCAGTATTCTAGGAGTATGGGAATAGTTTCTATTGCTAATATTCTATTTAAAGTATTGTATTTTATAGTATATCAGATATATAATAATGGCCAGACTATTGGTAAGAAAATTATGAAAATTAAAATTGTTTCTGACTCAGGAGAATTGTTAATGAATCAAATGATTTTACGTTCAATGCTAAATAATTTTATTTTTGTTGATTTATCTACCTTTATATTTATGTTATTTAGTCCTAAAAAATATTATATGAGTTTAATTGGTATTGTTTATTTTGCTCATTATTTATTATTGCTTGTTTCGATATTTATGCTTATTTATAGAAAAGATGGAAGGACAATTGCTGATAGGTTTGTTTATACAAAAGTTATTAGAAATAATTAAAGGAGAGTTATATTATATGAGAAATTTAACAGAACAAGAAATAGTTAGAAGAAGAAAAGCTGAAGAAATTCGTTCTTTAGGAATAGATCCTTTTGGAGATAGATATAATCGTGAGGACTTTGCTAAAGATATTGTTGAAAAATATAAAGATATTGAACATGATGAGTTTGATAATATGTCTGATACAGCAAAGGTTGCTGGTAGAATTATGTTTGTTAGAAAAATGGGGAAAGCTTCATTTTTTACTATAAAAGATAAAACAGGTTCTATTCAGATTTATATTTCAATTAATGATGTAGGTGATGATAAATATTCGTTATTTAAAAGTGCAGATATTGGAGATATTGTTGGTGTTTATGGGAAAATAATGAAAACAAAAACTGGTGAAGTTACTATCAAATGTTTGGAGTATACTCATTTGGTTAAAGCCCTTCGCCCTTTACCTGAAAAATTTCATGGTTTAACTGATGTTGAAGAAAGATATAGACGTCGTTATGTTGATTTGATTATGAATGATGATTCTAGGAAAGTGGCTTTTATGCGTCCTAAAATTATTCGTTGTATTCAGAGTTATTTGGATAATTTAGGTTTTACTGAAGTTGAGACCCCTGTTCTTACTACTTTGTTAACAGGTGCTTCTGCTCGACCTTTTGTAACACATCATAATGCTCAAAATTTAGATATGTATTTAAGAATTGCTTTGGAGCTTCCACTTAAGAGACTACTTGTTGGTGGAATGGAAGCTGTATATGAAATTGGTAGAGTTTTTAGAAACGAAGGCATGGATACAAAACATAATCCGGAATTTACATTAATGGAAGCGTATCTTGCTTATAGTGATTTAGAGGGAATGATGGATTTAACTGAAGGAATGTTTACAAGGATTGCTAAGGATGTTGTAGGAAAAATGGAATATAGTTTTGGTGGATATACTATAAATTTAGAAGGACCTTGGAAAAGAATAAGTATGACTGACGCAATAAAAGAAAAGACTAATATAGATTTTAAGAAAATATCTGATTTAGATGAATGTATTAAACTTGCTGAGGAGCATCATATTGAATTAGAGGATCATGAAAAGCAATTTGGACATATTGTTAATAAATTTTTTGAAAAATATGTTGAAGAGACTTTAATTCAACCAACTTTTCTATATGGGCATCCAATTGAGATTTCTCCTCTTACGAAAAAAAATCCTGAGGATCCTCGTTTTGTAGATCGATTTGAATTATTTATTGCTGGTAAGGAATTTGCAAATGCATATACTGAACTTAATGATCCTATTGATCAGCTTGAGAGATTTGAGGCTCAGTTAGAAGAACGTAAGTTAGGAAATGAAGAAGCAAATGATATTGATATGGATTTTATTGAAGCTTTAGAATATGGTATGCCACCGGCTGGGGGAATTGGATATGGTATAGATCGATTAATGATGTTATTTACTGAACAAGAATCTATTCGCGATGTTTTATTATTCCCAACAATGAAAGAAAAAACAAATTAGTCTTTTTCTTTTTTTTTGAAAATTTTATGAAAATATGTGTAAATACTTGTCAAATAATTTTTAAGTAGTTATAATTATTATGGGAGGTTAATTATGAAAAAACAAAATTTATGGAAGGTCGTATTATTAACGGCTGTAGTCTTTCTAATACTTACTTGGATATTACCAGCTGCCAGTTTTCAAAGTGAG
Source organism: uncultured Caryophanales bacterium (assembly GCA_947165475.1). Taxonomy (GTDB): domain Bacteria; phylum Bacillota_I; class Bacilli_A; order RF39; family UBA660; genus UBA3789. Next base: position 3,402 of record CAMVAN010000020.1, read on the forward strand.
TATGTAGAGCAAGGACGAGTTCAAATGGGATTATTTGATATCTTTAATTATCCAACAACTGCGTTATCTGCTTTTGCATATATTGTGTTGTTCTTTATATTTGTTGGAGGATTTTATGGCGTAATGTTTAAAATTCCTGCATATCGTTCTTTCTTGGATAAGATTGTTTCTTTTACGAAAGGAAAGGAAAAAGTATTTTTATCTGTTATTGTTGTGCTTGTTGCTTTATTAGTCTCAATTTGTGGATTAAATATTGGTATTGCTATATTTGTACCTTTTATTGTTTCTATTATCTTTTTAATGGGATATGATAAAATAGTAGCAGCTTATGCTATTGTTGGTTCGATATGTGCTGGTATGTTAGGAAGTACTTACGCAAATTCTCATTTAAACGTTTTACTTTCAGGTTTTTCTTTAAATACTGATTATCAAATTGGTGTTCGTTTTGTCATTTTACTTGTTTCTGCTATTTTAGTTATTTTTAATATGATTCGTTATATCAGTTCTGCTGAAATGACTGTTATTCTTGAAAATAGTAATAAGAAAAATCGTGATAAGGTAAAAAATGAAGATGTGAAAGAAGAAAAAATTGAAGTTAAATCTTCTAAAGAATCTTCTTCAACTAAAAAGAGTTCTTCTAAGAAGTCTACAACAAAGTCTAAAACCCAAACAAAAAAATCTACTTCTTCAACTTCAAAAGGCAGTAAAAAAAATAACAATAAGGCAGCTTTAGTAGGAGAGGATGTAATAATAATAAAAGATGAAGATTCAAGTGTTAGATATGTTCCAGAATCTGATAATAAAAAACATATGATTTGGGCATTTGTGGTTTTCTTCTTATTATTGTTTATTGTAATGGTTTTAGCTTTTATTCCTTGGAGTGTATTTAATATTAAAGTATTTGATAATGTTACTCAATCTATTCAAAAATTTACTATATTTAAGTTTCCAATTTTTTCTAAAATACTTGGAAATATTAATTCATTTGGAAATTGGACTATTGTTGATTTACTATTGCCTTTGTCATTGACTGGTATTTTGTTAATGTTAATTTATAATATTAGTTTTGATGAAGCTGTTGAAGGTTTTGTAAATGGTGCTAAGAGAGCTATTGCTCCTTCAGTTATTACTATTCTTATTTATAGTATTTTAGTTTTAGTTGTTTATCATCCTTTTCCATTAGTAATTTATAAATTTATTTTGGGATTGACTAAATCATTTAATATTTTTACTACTGCTATTGTTAGTATGTTATGTGGTTTATTCCATTCTGATGCTTCTTATAGTTTTCAAAGTATTGTTCCATATTATGTTTCAGTAGTTAAAAATTCAAAAATTTATGCAGATGCTGCAATTATTTTTCAATCTATGTATGGTTTTATGATGTTATTTGCACCTACTAGTTTGATTTTAATGGTTACACTTTCATATTTAAAGATATCATATGGACAATGGTTAAAGAATGTTTGGAAATTACTTCTTGAGTTATTTATAATTTTGTTTATTGCTTTTATTGCTTTATCATTATTATAAAATTATGCAAGTTTTTGATTTACGGAAAATAATGAATTTATTTTCCTTTTTTTTGCTGTAATCGTGTTGAGATTTAAATAAAACTATATATGAGACAAATCTAATTTAATTTTTCTATGTAATCTATAATTTTACTTATACAGTTATTAAATAATGTTCTAAAAAAATATATATTATATATTCTATCTGTTAATAAATGAATGAGATAATCAATTATTACTGAATTATTAAACTTTTTTCTATATTTTTGGTTTGGCTAATCTTTCTAAAATTTTGTCCTGCTTGATAATTTAAATCTATATTTATTTTATGAGTTGCTAACAACCTCTATATATTTTTTATTCTTTTATTATTCATTTGATGTAATTAATATCTTTTTATTACAGCTTTAACCTATTATTTTTGTATTATTAATTCATTATATTATTTGTAAAAATGTTTTATTGTTACATTGCTCATTAATTTAAAAATATTTTTATATTTTTAATTATTTTGTTATAATTATATTGGGTGATTTATGTGAAATTATTTAATTCTTTAACAAGGAAAATTGAAGATTTTAAACCTTATAATGATAATAAGGTTATGATGTATACTTGTGGGCCTACTGTATATCATTATGCTCATATTGGAAATTTACGTACCTATATTTTTGAAGATGTTTTGGAGAAAGGTCTATCTTATTTAGGATTTGATGTTGTTCGAGCTATGAATATTACTGATGTAGGTCATTTAACTAGTGATTCAGATACTGGTGAAGATAAAATGGAAAAAGGTGCAAAACGTGAAGGAAAGTCTGTTTATGAAATTGCAGATTTTTATACTAAAGCTTTTTTAGATGATATGGCTAGTTTAAATATTAAAATACCTGATATTATTGAAAAGGCAAGCGATAATATAGATATTTATATTAAAATGATTCAAAAACTGGTTGATGATGGTTATGCTTATTTTTCGAATGGAAATGTTTATTTTGATATTAGTAAAGCTAATAATTATTATCAACTTTCTGGTAAAAATCCTGATGATTTAAAAATTGGTGTTCGTGATACTGTAGATTTAGATTTGTCAAAAAAGAATCCTGCAGATTTTGTTTTATGGTTTACTTTATCTAAATTTGAAAATCAGGTTATGAAATGGGATTCTCCTTGGGGAGTTGGTTATCCAGGTTGGCATATTGAGTGTTCTGGAATATCTTATAAAATATTTGGTGAGCATTTAGATATTCATTGTGGCGGAGTAGATAATATTTTTCCTCATCATACTAACGAAATTGCTCAAAGTGAGGCTTTTTTAGGACATAAATGGTGTAATTTTTGGTGTCATGGTGCTCATTTAAATGATGAGTCTGGAAAAATGAGTAAGTCAAATGGAGAGTTTTTGACTATTTCTTTGCTAAAAGAAATAGGTTATTCTCCTTTGGATTATAGATTTTTTTGTTTAAATAGTCATTACCGTAATTCTTTAATTTTCAGTTATGAATCTCTTGATATTGCTAGAAACGCTTTAAAAAAATTAAAAAATAAAGTTATTTCTTTAAGTGAAGAAATAACTAGTTTAGACGATTCTGCTGTTAAATCCTATTCTGCAAGGTTTAAAGAAGCTTTTGAAAATGATATTAATACGTCTTTAATGTTGACAGTATTATATGATTTATTGAAGGACTCTACTATTAATGATTATACAAAAAGAGTTATTATTCAAGATTTTGATAGTGTGTTATCTTTGGACTTGTTTCACTGTGATGATGAAATTGATGAGAACTTTCATAAATTAATTTTAGAAAAAATACAATTACGTCAAAGTGCTCGAGAAAATAAAGACTATGATTTAGCTGATCAAATTCGTAATGAATTACTTGATAAAGGAATTAAACTAATTGATTCAAAAGATGGGACTACTTACGAGAAAGTATAAAGATTAGATCATCTAATCTTTTTATAAGGAGATTTTATGGATAATAGAATACTTAATCTAAATATTTTGGTTTTAGCTTATTTAGGTGATTGTGTTTATGAAAATTATGTTAGAAAGCATTTAATCAAACTAGGAATTGCTAAAGTAAATGATTTGCAAAAAGCTTCTGTAAGATTTGTTAGCGCGGTGAATCAAGCAAAATTTATTAAAAAAATAATTGATTCAAATTTTATTAATGATTTAGAATTATCTATTGTTAAAAGAGCTAGAAATTATAAAACAACTTCTCATCCTAAAAATTGCGATATTATAACTTATAAATATGCTACAGGACTAGAAGCTCTTATTGGTTACTATGATTTGATTAATAATAATGAAAGGATTGATGAGATTATGAATTTCATCTTTAATTGTGATATATGTTAGTTTATGGAAAAAATGTTGCTTTCGATTTGTTAAAAAAAAATAAAAATGTTAAAAAAATTTATTTTCAAGATAATTTTGATGACGAAAAAATTATTTCTTTAGTAAAAAAATTAAAAATTCCTTTTAAATATTGTACAAAAAATGAAATGAGTCATTTGTGTAATGGAGTTCATCAAGGTATAATTTTAGATATTCCGGATTATTCATATTCAAAGTTGGATGATTTATTATTAAGTGATTCAGATTTTGTAGTTATACTTGATCATTTAGAAGATCCGCATAATTTAGGAGCTATTATTCGTACTTGTGAAGCTGCTGGTGTTCGCTATATTATTTTACCTAAAAATAGACAGGTATTAATTAATTCTACTGTTATGAAAACTAGTGTTGGTACTTTGGATAGTGTTAATATTGTTTTAGTAAATAATATTTCTCAGGCAATTCGTGATTTAAAAAAACATAATTTTTGGATTGTTGGGACATCTTTATATAATAGTCAGGATTATCGTTCTATTGACTATTCTGGAAAAATAGCTTTGGTAATTGGTAATGAAGGAAATGGAATATCTAAACTAGTTGCTGATAATTGTGATTTTTTGGCTAAAATTCCTATGTATGGAAAAACGAATAGCTTAAATGCTAGTGTTGCTTCAGGTATCATGATTTATGAAATAATCCGAAATAGAAAGTAGGGAATATGGATTATAAAAGATATAATGATTATGAATTAATTTATATGATTAGAGAAAATGATGATTTTTCAAAATCTATTTTATTTAAAAAGTATTATCCAATATTGGTAAGTATTGCTAATGAATATTATTATAAATATAAACAATATGGATATGATTATGATGATTTTTTACAGGAAGCGTATATTGCTTTTTTTAATTCTTTAATTAACTTTAATGAAAATAAAAATGTTTTGTTATATTCATATGTTGTTATGTGTGTTAGACGAAAGATGATGTCTTTTTGTAAGAAGATTTCAAAAAGTTGTAAAAATATTTCATATAATAATTATGATGAATTTATTGATATTTTAGATACTAAGAGTGATGTTTATAGTAGGGTAAATAATTCTGAGTCAGAAAAAATGTTAAGGAATGTAATTTTAGATTTATCTTTTATTGATAGTGCTATTGTAGAGTTGAGAATTAATGGTTTTTCATATAAAGAGATAAGTTTATTATTAGAAGTACCTAGTAGCACTATTGAATATAAGTATAGAGTTTTTAGACAAAAATATAAAAAATTATTTACTGATTTTATTATTTAATGATATCATTATTATGATATGGTGATGTTATGAATAATAATGATAGTAATAATATGATTTCTTTGCCCCATTGGATTGACGTTCATTATGATGATAATTCAAAGCAAGCTCTTTTTTTGAATATGGATAGGGCATTGAAATATATAAATGATCATGGTTATATGGTTGATGACTTTTCTCCTTTAAAAATCTATGTCTTATTTAATGATAGTCAATATATTTGGTTTTCTTCTACAAGTCCTTTACCTGATGATTTTTATGAAATGGATGAATGCGTTAAGAAAAATATTTATGATTCTTCGGTATTGCATGTTAAACTTTATTACTATTCTAAGGGGTTAGGATTAGATTTAGAGTCATATTTAAAAAAATTTGATTCTTCTTTTCTTATTGACCACCTTGATGAATTTTTTCAATTTGTACCTAGTTCTGATATTCCATATTATCGAGGGGTTCTTCAAAGAAATGCAAGAGTGTATTTGTGCGAATTTTCTTTAGAGAAAGGTAAAAGAGAATTGTTTTCTTTAGGAAAAGAAGTTGGAGAGACAATTAATACAGATAATTTTCAACAAAAAGCTATAACTAACGACTTCATTAATGGATATATTTATTCTTATTTAAGCAAACAGAAAAAGAATGCTGCTTTTTCTTACTTTTTAATTATTCCTACAATTGTTTTCTTTGTTGCTTTAATTGTAGAGATTGTTTTGTTTATTATTAGTTTTGCATCATAGTTTGACTTATTATTTTATAAGTCTTTTTTGTTTGTATTAGTTGACATTTTATCTATTGTATGTTATTTTATTTTTGATTAACACGTTTGGTGTTTTTATTTTGATTGAAAGAAATTTGGTGATAAAATGGCAGAAATTCAAAAAAAGAAAATAAATGATAGTTATAATGTAGGAAAAACAATTGAAAAGAGAAAGACTAAAAAGCAAGACAATAGTAAAAAAAAGATAATATCTAATGAAACAAATAAGAGTCATGATAAGAAAAAAGACAATTTTATTACACGCTTTCGTATCTTTTGTAATGGTGTTAAAAGTGAATTTTTAAGAGTTCATTGGCCTAATAAGAATGAAATGATAAAATATTCTATTGCGACTATTTGTTTTATTATTTTTTGTGCATTATTTTTCTATTGTATTGATATTGTTTTTGCATTTTTTCAATCATTATTTCATTAGTAAGGAGCAGTTTTATGGATAAACAGTGGTATGTAGTTAATACTTATTCTGGACATGAAAATAAAGTAAAGGAAAAACTAGAGATGCGTGCTGAATCTATGGATATGAAGGATTATATCTATAGAGTAGTAATTCCAGAAGAAAAAGTAGTAGAAGTTAAAGATGGCGTAACAAAAGAAAAGGTAAAGAAAATGTTTCCTGGTTATATTTTGGTTGAGATGGTCATGACAGATGAGGCGTGGTATGTTGTTCGTAATACTCCAGGTGTTACTGGATTCATTGGATCTAGTGGAAAGGGGGCAAAGCCTACTCCTTTACAACCTTATGAAGTAGATAATATTCTTGGGAATATGGGCATTAGTAGAATGGATGTTGATACAGATCTTACTGAAGGTACCAAAGTTAAAATTATTGCTGGACCATTTCAAGGAATGTTTGGTACAGTAGATTTAGTTGATTTACCATCAAGTAAAGTTAATTTACTAGTTGATTTGTTTGGACAAGAAACTAGTGTAGAGGTAGAGCTTTCACAAATTGAGAAAGCATAGTTTAATTTGGTGGGTTTATTGTATGAACAATTTAAAAAAAAGAATTAAATGAAATGTTAAACATTTTCGATTTTTTAAATATCTGAAGAATAACAACTTGAAATTATAAGTCATGGTGTTGATTTTAATTTTACATTAGGAGATATTGATTATCATCATAGTAATTGATAAATTGATTGTTTTAAATTTTCGAGATTTTTTAATTTATTGTAAAAAATGTGGTGTTCCGTTTGACATGAATAATTTTTTATCAGTAAAGTTTAAGTTTTTTGTTCATGAATTTGAAAAGATAGATAATGAATCGATTGGAATTATTAAAACTAAACGAAATAAATATTGCATTATTGTGATGTTTATGATATATTACATACGCGACTATATTTTTATATAGGGGTGTATGTATTAGTGGGAAGCATGGTTTGCATTTTTAAGCGGTAATCAAGCTATTTGGACCACTCGCGAAAACTATATTATAGGAGGTGTTTTTCGTGGCAAAAGAAGCAATAAAAAAAATTAAATTACAAATTGAAGCAGGAAAAGCTACACCAGCTCCACCAGTTGGTACAGTTTTAGGACCTGCAGGTATTAATCTGCAAGATTTTTGTACTAAGTATAATGAAGCTACAAGAGATAAAATGGGGGATGTTTTACCTGTTGAAATTTCTATTTATGAAGATAGAAGTTTTGATTTTGTTATTAAAACTCCACCAACAGCATTTTTATTAATAAAATTTGCTAAAGTTAAGAAAGGTTCTGTCAATGGATCTAAAGAAGTTGTTGCAACAATTTCACAAGATGTATTGAGAGAAATTGCTGAAATTAAGTTACCTGATTTGAATGCTTATACTGTTGAGGAAGCTATGAAAATAGTTGCTGGTACTGCTAAGAATATGGGTATTGCTATTGAAGGCATGGAATAAATTTAGTTGCCTAGTGGAAGGTTATATAAAAAATCCGCTTTTACCACATAAGGAGGAGAAATTATGAAGAAAAGAAGTAAAAAATATACTGAAGCTTTAAGCAAAATTGAAAAAGGTAAAGTATATACTAAAGAAGAGGCTATTAAATTAGTTAAAGAGACTTCTATTAGTTCATTTGATGGTTCTGTTGAGATAGCTATGAGATTGAATCTAGATACAAAAAAAGCTGATCAACAATTAAGAGGTGCAATAGTTTTGCCAAAAGGTACTGGGAAGACTCAAAGAGTACTTGTAATTGCTAGAGGACCAAAGGCTAAGGAAGCACAAGATGCGGGAGCAGATTATGTCGGAGATGTAGATTTATTAGAGAAAATTGAAAAGGAAAATTGGTTTGAATTTGATACGATGATTGCTACACCTGATATGATGCCGTTGTTAGGAAAGTTAGGAAGAGTACTTGGACCTAAAGGTTTAATGCCTAATCCTAAAACTGGAACTGTAACTTTAGATGTTGCTAAAGCTGTAGAAGAAGTTAAAGCAGGACGTGTTGAGTATCGTACTGATAGTTTTGGTAATATTCATGGTGTAATTGGAAAAGTTTCATTTTCTGAGGAAGATTTACTTGCTAATATGGATGCATTTGTTTCTCAAATTTTAAGAATTAAACCTGCAACTGTTAAAGGGGATTACATTAAAAATATTTCAGTTTCATCTAGTATGGGTCCTGGAATAAAAGTTGAAATTAATTTTGACAAATAATTTAATTTGATATATAATATTTTATGTTTATTGGTGCCATAGACAGTAGGTGTTTGTAAATCCTACCGAGGACTTTACCTAATTTTAAGTTCCTTTCTGTCTTGGTAAGGAACTTTTTTATGGTACTTTTAATATATTGAAGGAGGTGTATTATGGCAAATCAAACAATTTTACTAAGAAAACAAGAAATTGTTGGAGAAATAAAAAATCATGCAGAAAATTCATCATCTATTGTTTTATTTGATTATCGTGGTATGACTGATGCTGAAGCTAAAGAATTGCGTGTCAAATTAAGAGGGGCAAATGCTGATTATAAAGTTTATAAGAATACTTTAATGTCAATTGCTTTTAAAGATTTGAATATTGATGTTCAAGAATTTTTAACTGGACCTAGTGCTTTGGCTTATAGTGATGATCAAATTGCTCCAATTAAAATTTTATCTGATTTTGCAAAAGAACATCCATCATTAATTTTAAAAGTTGGTGTTGTTGATGGAGAAATTGCTGATGCTGCAAAACTAGCTGAGTATGCAACTATTCCATCTAGAGATGGACTTCTTACTATGTTAGCAGGTGGAATGATTGGCTTAGTAAGAGATTTATCAATTTGTTTGGACTTATATAGTCAACAAAAAGAAGAATGATAATAATTTATGGGGTGTTGTTGTGATTTATGATGATATGGAAAGTGATGGTAATATATTAAGTAATATGAATCCTTGGGATGAAGTTATTGCTAAATTAGAAATGGCCCACGCTTTATTTGAACAAACTGAAAAATTGTGTAACAGTTGTATTAACAGTTTAGAAGCTTGTTCGTCTAGTCTTAATTCTGCGTCTATTCATCTTCAGGAGGCATCTGATAGTCTTAGTTATACAGCTGACTGTTTTGATAGTCATGGGCGTGGTAAAAGATAATAAAAAATAATAGTTAAATAATATAAAGGAGAAATAAAAATGGCTAAATTAACAAAAGAAGATTTTATTAATAGTTTAAAAGAAATGAATTTATTAGAAATTAAAGAATTAGTTGATGCAATGAAGGAGGAATTTGGAGTTGATCCAAGTGCTGTAGCTGTTGCTGCACCTGTAGCTGGAGCTGCTGCTGAAGAAGGACCTAGTACAGTTACAGTTTCTATTTCTGATCCAGGTGCTGGAAAAGTTGGAGTAATTAAAGTTGTTAAAGAAATTACTGGTCTTGGATTAAAGGAAGCTAAAGACATTGTTGATTCTAATGGTGTAGTTAAGGAAAATATTCCTACTGCTGAGGCTGATGAAATCAAAGCTAAGCTTGAAGAAGCTGGTGCTACAGTTGAAGTTAAATAAAAAATCAATGCGTTGCATTGTTTTTTTTTGATTTTTATATATTTTTTTCTTTTTATTTTTGCTATAATGTATTTTAGAGAATAAGATGGTGGTATTATGTTAATATATATTATTCATTTTGATAAGATTTTTACATTTAGATTACCCTTGGTTGTTTCCGGTAATTATATGCTTGAAGATTGTGATTCTGATGGGAATATTCGTAGTTTAATTAATGTTGTTGCTACATCTTCAAAGTGGGTTATTAATTCAAATGAAAATGTTAGGATTATTTCTAATAATCAATTTGTTAAATCATGTGAATTATCTTTATATAATTGGTATTCTTTGTCTACTGTTGATGGGGAAAAAATTTCTTTGTTTTGTATGCCTTTATATGAGAATAAATATATTATTAAATCTATTGATAATTCTGGTAAGATGATTGTTGGAAAGGGTTCAAATTGTGATATAGTTATTTTAAATGCTCGTTTTTCAGAGCAGCAGTTTGAGTTGGTATTCGACAAATCTAAATGGTTTATTCGTAACTTAGATTTAAAACAAGGATTATTTATTAATGGTATTTTGCAAAATGAGGGTTTTTTGGATAGCTTTGATAAAGTTTTTATAGCGGGCTTTAAATTTGTTGTATGTGGGAATTTAATATATTTAAATAATTCTATTTTTAGTATTACTCTAAATACTAATTTACTTAACCCTCCGATGAAAGTTTTATCCGTCCCTAATTTTAGTTCTATGTTTCAAACATACTCTGATTATTATGGACAAAATGATTATTTTTCGAAATCGCCGGTTTTCTTTAAAAAAATTAATGAAGTTTCAATTGAATTAAAATCTCCTGATGAAGATGAAAAACCTGAGTTTCAGTCTATTATAATGACTATGATTCCTACTGCTTTGATGGGAATTACTACTTTAATTACAACATTTTATACTATTCGTAATTATAGTAGAGGAGAGGGAGATGAAGAAACTCTTTATACAACTATAGTTATGATAATTGTTATGTTTATTCTTTGCTTTATTTGGCCATTTATTGAAAGATTTGTTGATAATATGCGAGTAAAAAGAAGAAATAAAAATAAAGTAAAATTATATACTAAGTATTTAGAACAAAAAAAAGAGTATTTAGAAAAGATAATGAATGAACAAAAAGCAGCTTTGTTTTTAAATAATTTATCTTTAGAGGAGTGTCAAAATGTAATTTTTAATAGATCTTCTAATTTGTTTTCTTTAAATCAGGGACAAGAACAATTTTTAAAGATTAGATTAGGAACTGGTAGAGTTTTATTGAATTGTCATTTTGAATATAATAGACCTGATTTTGTTGTGAACGAGAATTCGCTTCAAAAAGATTTAGATAATTTAGTTCAACAATATAAATATATTGATAGGGCTCCATTGACTTTTTCTTTGAAAAATAGTATTGCGTTTATAAACTCAAAAAAGGAATATAATAAGTATATTGAGTCTTTAATTATTCAGGTTTCTTCTTTACATGATTATCATGAAGTAAAAATAGTTATGTTTACTGATGAAACTTCGAAGCTATACTCTGCTAAAATATTAAATCATTGTTGGAACGATGATCGTAGTTTTAGATATGTTGCTACGAGTCTTCAGGATGCAGAAACTCTATCTAGTGAATTATATAAAACTTTTTCAAAACGTTCTAGTTTGTCAGAACAAACTACATTTTATCCCTATTATGTGATTATATGTGATAATATTAATAAATATAGAAATATTAAAATTATTAGTGACATTTTACATTCAAAAAATAATTATGGTTTTAGTTTTGTTGTATTTGCTTCTAAATTGACGGAAGTACCAGATGGTTGCAATTATTTTTGTGATTACTCATCTAATAGTGCTACTCTATTTAAAAGTGATATGGAAGAAAATGATATTATTTCATTTTTCCCTGAGTTTGCTGATAAAAATATTGATTATTCAATTTGTTTAAGAAAGCTTGCTAATATTCCTATAAAAGCAAGTATTGAGAATTCGGGTATTACTTTACCTGAAAAATTTGGATTTCTTGAAATGTATAATGTTGGGAATGTTGAACAATTAAATTCTTCTGACCGTTGGAAAAATTCTCAGATTGTTAATACTTTAGCTGCTCCTATTGGAATTGATACTTCAGGTAATATTTTATATTTAGATTTACATGAAAAAAAGCATGGACCACATGGCTTAATTGCTGGTATGACAGGTTCTGGTAAGAGTGAAACAATTATTACTTATTTGCTTTCTCTTGCTGTTAATTATAGTCCAGATGAGGTTCAATTTGTTCTTATTGACTATAAGGGTGGAGGTTTAGCTGGAGCATTTGAGAATCGTAAGACTGGTATGAAATTGCCTCATCTTATTGGTACAATTACTAATTTAGATACTTCTGAAATGAATCGTACTTTAGTTTCTATTAAAAGTGAGTTACAAAGAAGACAAATGATTTTTAATCGAGCTAAAGAAAATTTAAATACTGGTACTATTGATATTTATAAATATCAAGCTTTAGTTCGTGATGGTCAGATAGAAGAACCTTTGTCGCATTTATTTATTGTCTGTGATGAGTTTGCCGAGTTAAAACAGCAGCAACCAGATTTTATGGATGAAATTGTTAGTGCTGCCCGTATTGGACGTAGTTTAGGAATTCATTTAATTTTGGCAACTCAAAAGCCAAGTGGTGTAGTTGATGACCAAGTTTGGTCAAACTCTAAATTTAAAATTTGTTGTAAAGTACAAACTGCTGAGGATAGTAGTGAGATGCTTAGAAAACCTGACGCTGCTTATTTAAAAGAGTCAGGAAGATTTTATTTGCAAATTGGTTATGATGAATACTATGTTTTAGCTCAGTCTGGTTATTCAGGGGTAGAATATGTTCCTTCTGATCGTGCTGTATCAAAACTTGATAATACTATATCTTTTATAAACTCTCTTGGTGAGATATATAAAAATGCTAATTACAGTATTTCGAAAGCAAAGAAAGATTCTCAACAATCATTAGGAGAAGAGCTTACAAATATTGTAAAATATTTAATTGATGTAGCTAAAAACGGTAATTATAAATATCATCAATTATGGTTGGATAATATACCTGAGGTATTGTCATATAATCGTTTGATTGCTAAATATCATCCTAGTACTGAATTATATAATATAAATCCTGTAATTGGTGAGTATGATGATCCTAAAGCTCAGAGACAAGGGTTAGTCACTTTACCACTTACTTTTGGTGGTAATACTTACATAGTTGGTAATAGTGGTAGTGGTAAAAGCACATTATTTTCTACTATTATTGCATCTACTATAATTAATCATAATAGTGAAGAGGTAAATATTTATATTCTTGATATGGGTGCAGAAAAATTAAAAAAGTTTACTGGTGCCCCACAAGTTGGGGATATATTAACTATTACTGATAAAAATGAGTTATCCTTTTTGGTTTTTATGTTACAATTGGAAATTGCTAAAAGACAAAAATATTATTCAGAGAATGGGGGAGATTTTTTAAATGATGTTAAAAAAAAGAAAGCTCCATTTCCAAATATTCTTGTTTTTCTATATGATATTGATACTTTCAAAGAAAACTTTGATTATTTCTTAGAAGAGTATATTATTCCTCTTGCAAGGAATTCTTCTAAGTATGGTATTAATTTTATTATTTCTGGAAACACTTCTAATTCTTTAGGTTATTCCGCTGAGCAATGTTTTAGTCAGTTTATTATGCTTAATGTTTCTGATCCAGATGATTATCATACCTTTTTTAGTCAATATCCAGTTATCAAGAAAAATCCTGGACGTGGAATTGTTGATGTTGGTGGTGAGGGATATGAGTTTCAAACTAGTTTATTTTTTGAACAAGATAATGAGTTAAAATATTTGAAAAATATTATAAACCAGCTTAATTCTTATTTAAAAACTAAAGCAAAGCCTGTTCCTAGGGTTCCTGATAATGTTACTTTTGATTCTGTTAAGCAATATATTTCAACTCTTGATTATTTTCCGTTGGGTGTTAGTTTAAAGACAGCTCAGATTGGATTTTATAATTTTAATAAGTTAGTTAATGTTATTTCTTCTGATAGAATAACTTCATTTATTAAATTCTTAAGTGGTTTTCAGCAAGTAATGACTAGTATTCCTAATACTAAAATGATAATTTTAAATGGTTATGAGAATATAACTATAAATCAATATGGTAATATAAAAATCTATAATAGTGGTTTTTCTAAAGTTATGGTAGCTTTGAAAAATAATATATTAAAATATAGTAGTCTGAAAAGTGATGAAAAGTTTGTAGTTTTAGTATTAAATTATAATGAACTAAATAGAAAATTAAAAGAAAAGTCTAAAAATGAATCTAGTGAAGATATTTTTTCTATTTCTGATTTAATAAATTTGTCGCGTAATAGTAATAACTTTAGGTTTATTATATATGACTTATCTTCAAGCTCAGATGATTTGAAAAATGGAGATTTAATTGATTATTTTGATGGTCTTTCAGGTATTTGGATTGGTAATAATTTTGATGGCCAAATGGTATTTGAATCAAAAAATGGTATGGATTTTGGGACTATTGGTGATGATGTATTGATAAGTATTGAAGAAGGACGTGCTTCTGATATTAAGTATGTTAGATAGGAAGTGATATTTGATGAATAAATTATTAGTAAGTGTTTTTGTTCTATGTTTGGAAAATCAATATGATTTAATGATTCCTATTAATATATCTGTAAAAGATGCAATTGAACTAATCCAAAAATCTATTTTTGAGTTAACTGATCATTCTTATCAAATTAATTATAATGCATGCTTATATGATGAGGATGGTAAAGTTATAAATCAAAATAATATTATTAAATTCTCAGGTTTGAGAAATGGTTCTAAAGTAATGTTAGTATAAATTTATTTTTGATTTTTAAACGTTTCTTTTTATGAGACGTTTTTTTTTGTAAAATTATTATTATTTTTGATTTTTTTTTAAATTTTAGTTGAAAATTGATTTTATATATTGTAAAATCAATTTAAGATGTTATGATTGGAGGATAGAATATGGCTACAGTTAAGTTGTTGGGCGTCGATAATTGTCCTGATAGTAGTTTTAAGCTTTCAACTGTAAGTAAGTCTACAATTGAGGTTTCTGAAGGATTTAACGCTCAATTATCTAAAGTTACTAATGCTTTTAATGGTGTTTCTTCTAGTTTAACTTCCATACAGAAACAAATAAGTTCTGATGTAAGCAATTATAAGAACTATATGGATGCAAAAAGATTGAACTCATTGAGTAAACTTGTTAGTACAACTAAGACTCAAGTTAATCAAGTAAATGATAGACGTAATAATATGAAATCTTGGGCTAATAAGGATATTGCTGCAATTAAGGAAGCTGCTAAAAAGAAAGCTTGGGTTGCTGCAATTGATACTCTTATGAAAGAAACAAATCTTTCGAAAGAGACACTTAAAGCTTTAGATGCTTTAAAAGGATTACTATAATAATTGTTTTGAAAGGAGAAATAGATTATGGCTGAAAAAACAAATCCTAAAAAAGTTTTAGAAATGGCTAATAAAATATATCCAAAACTTGTGGATGCTGAAAACAAGAATGTTTCTTTATTTAATGCTGTTAAAACAAGTGCTACAGCAAATAAAGGAAAGTCATACTGGAATGGTTCTCGGGCTTTTGCATGGTATTGTTCTACTTGTCGCGCATGCGCCAATGCTCATTTTCGTATAGCAAGGATGGCAGAAATTTATAAAGCTATTTGTTATGATGCTATGAAGGTTCAACAGGCTGATAAAGCGTCTAGTTCTGTTTTGTTAGATTTACATACTAAGTATATTAGGTTTGACGATTTAAAGAAAAAATGCGAAAGTAATTATTCAAAAGTTATTACTTGGGGAAAGAGTTAAGGTGATTTATGATTACTTTAGATGAAAATAATTCTGTAAATGAAAGTTTAGAAACTGAGTCTGTTTCTGAATTGGAAGATGTTCAAGGAAAAGTGGAGTCTTTAAGAAATTCTTTAAGTAATGGTGAGATTCCTGAAGATTTAAGAGACTTTATTGTTTCTTTAAAGAATAATTCTGTTGTTGATGATTTATCTGAAGCACATGTTGAATTTGTTGGAGATGATGAGGTTACTTCATACGAAGCTGAAATTGATGAAAGTTTGGCAGATGGTGACGATGTTGATTTGATTGATGGAGATGTAAACGTTTCTGATAATGATTTATTTTAGTGATGATTTTTCATCACTTTTTTATTATGTTCCGGGTTAGGAACATAATAAAACCACCTGCTTTGCGGGTGAGACTTGAAGAAGCGATAGCGTTAAGAAAAAAATAAATCCTCCTTTGATATAATAGAAATTGGTCTGCCAACCGAAATCTAAAATCAAAGGAGGATTTATTTTATGAGACGAAAAAACGATGATGAAAGTTCTTTATCTCATACGAGATGGAACTGTCAATATCACATAGTCTTTACCCCAAAATATCGAAGAAAAGCTATATATAGAAAACTTCGTCGTGATATAGGAGTATATTTGAGAAGACTATGTGATTATAAGGGTGTTGAGATAGTAGAGGCAAATGCTTGCTCTGACCATATTCACATGTTAGTAAAGCTTCCACCTAAAATTAGTGTATCATCTTTTATGGGATATTTAAAGGGTAAGAGTAGTTTAATGATATTTGAGGAGCATGCAAATCTAAAATACAATTATGGAAATAGACATTTTTGGGCAGAAGGATATTACGTTAGTACTGTAGGACTTAATAAAACTACAATAAAACGTTATATTCAAAATCAGGATGTAGAGGACCAGATAAAAGATAAAAGAAGTATGAAAGAATACAAGGACCCGTTTACGGGTAAGTAAGAGTGACAAAGGCGATTGGCAGACTAAAAAAGCTACCAAATGGTAGCTGCCAGTGTTTGGCCTTATAGGCCTCTGTGAAAGACCACCCTTTTTAAGGGTGGATTTTTATTTAACTTTTAAGAATAGCAATTCTTTATTCATCAATTACTAATTCATTGTATCCAGTTGATTGATCATATTTTCTACTAAATTGAATATCATCAAATATTTGTAAACATACTTCAGCCGTCGTATTAATAATACAACCATCTTTTAAATGACCACCAATAGTATTACCATTACTATCTGAAACAGAAATATGAATATGTACTCCATCTGGGGATAAAGTTCCCGTAATACTAACTATTTCAAATGGCTCTTCTTTTTTTAGAATACTTTCTCCATCTGCCAATCTGATTACTAATTTACTTAAACATCCTACAGAACAAAGTATTATACCTGATATATGGTTTTCTACAACATATTTTTCAATTTCTTTTTTTAAATCCATTCCTTTTGTTAAGCGAAAACATTTAAACATTTACATTCTCCTTTTAACTAACTTATACAAGTTTATTATACTATATTTTAACAAAAAAACAGAAAAAAATTGATAATAAAATAATTATTCAAATAATATGATATAATTTCATGTAGGGAAATGGTGATTTAATGAAAAATATAATTAATAATATTGAAATAATACACGGTGATTTAACAAAAATGAATTTAGACATTATCGTTAATGCAGCAAATCATACTTTGCTTGGTGGAGGAGGAATTGACGGAATCATTCATTATAAAGCAGGACCTGAACTACTAGAAGAATGTAAAAAACTAAATGGATGTGAAATCGGATCAGCAAAAATGACAGATGGATACAAATTACCATGTAAAAAAATTATTCATGCATGTGGTCCGATGTATTATGCAAACAAAGTAGATGCACCAAATAAATTGAAAAACTGCTATAGAAAATGTATTGAATTAGCAGAAAAATATAGAATAGAGAATAATTTAAAAACAATAACTATTGGTTTTCCCTGTATATCAACAGGAATATATCATTATCCAAAAGATGAAGCATGCAAAATAGCAATAGATACTATTAGAGAATGCACAAATATGAATATTAAAGTAAAATTTGTTTGTTATGATGAATTGGACTATAAATTATATATAAATTATTTTAATGAGATAAATAAAGGGGTTTTATAAAACTTCTTTTTTATTTATGAAAGTATAACATAGAATTAAATTAATAATATAGCTAATTAGAGAAAAAAATGAATAATATAAACGTTCTATAATCATAAGCTAAGCTTATAAATACTATAAAAAATATATATTTCACTTATTGGCAAAAATGATATACAATAAAGGGGCAAGCTGTTTAATTGATAAAAAAATATAATTATTAAAGCTAGAAATAAAAAAACTATTGTTTAAAATGATTTTTAGATTATAATAACGAGAAACGAGAGGAAAGTTATGATTGATGAAAAATATTTAAAGGAATGTAATTTAATATTTACTGGGACAAATAAAATACGTGATTTTTGTAGAGTGGATTTTAATCTTGAAACTGCTATAATAAACTATGATAACTGTATAGCTTTATATGATGTTGCTAAAAACTTTAATAATTTATATATGGCATTTTATTATGAATATGAGAAACTAGAAAAACTAGATTTAGGTGAGAAAGTAGATTTTTCATGGTATAGTATATCTGGACCTAATGATATAGAGCCTAATAGTCGTATGCTAGCCCTAAATGTAATTAAATCAAAAATTGTAGAAAATTATTATTCTGAAATTCTTTTAAAAGAGTATAATGGAAATATCACTTCATTTATTTCATATGAAGACAAAGACGGATATCCAAATACTGATAAAATTGAATTAGATAAGAAAATTGTTAAAAAATATATAGATTTATTTGAAAAGCATAGTTTATTACTTGATATGTATAAAACAATGTGTGGACAACTTCTTATAAGTGGACAACATTATAATTTATTATCTAATTTTGACGAATATTATGAAAAAACAACATATGGATCTAAACGAGTAGGAAAAAAACCAAGAATTTTAGATGGTCTAAGTAAACTTATATTTTCTATTGCTCCATGTTATGACATAATATTTAACTTAGGTGAAAATTTTGGAATAGATTATGAAAATAGTACTATAGATTTGAAAACATCATCAGAATATAATGAAGACTATAATATATTAGTTAAAAAGTTATTCATAAATACTAAAGTATTAAAAAAAGATTAGCCAATAAAATAAAAATTATTATAAATTTATCTCAAATCTTCATTATATAGAAAACTATATTAAAGGTTATATTTAAATTCCGAAGATGATTTTATGGGAAGACTTAAAGTTGAAAAGATATAAAAAAGAAGCTCAACATGACTAAATGATTAACGTTTAAAGTGGGAATAGATAATTCAAAGATATATAAGGCAAGTGGGAGGGAGGCCGTAGATTATGACTTATTTTCTAAAAGCAAATTAGATTATCTATTTTCTAATAACTATATAAAAGAAGCTATTAATAAATTGGCTTACTATAATTTAAAAAAATGTGAATTTGATTATATATAAAAATAAAAGTAAAAAAGAATAATCAAATAAAAAAACGCTATCAAGTTAGCGCCTTTTTATTTTTTCTTTATTTATTATATTATTACTCACATCAATAACTGTATATGCTTTTCTTCCGATAAAATAATAGATTTTCCATTATCATCTATATAGAGGTAATAACCTTTGTCTTTTACACAATCAACTCTATTCTTTCCTACATAATTAATAAGAAAAACTCTTTCAAATAGTTCCAATGAAGGTGAATTACTATTAAAAAAGCTTTATAAGATATTCAATTCGTTTGACAGATGCAAAGTCACATAGATATTTCAAAGACATAATACCAATAAAATCAAGTTTTCTTTCATCCATTCGTTCATAACTATTCCTAATACTCATAACTTCCAAACACCCCACTTAAAAAGTGTCAATATTATAACACAAAAGAATCAAAAAAAAGCACTAAAAGAAGAGTAAAATATTCTACTAGTGCCTGTAATAACTTTTGAGAGGGACTACTTACGAGATATTGATTATTTTATAGGTATTATTTTTAATTATTATAATAAGCCTTTACTCGAATTAGTTTTTTGAATATATGCTTCTGGGTTTTCCATCACCGAAGACCCAAACAACCCTTTATCAAATGAGCATAGTTTCCATTTAATTGCAACATCTATTAACTTTAAACGCTCATTTTTTAAATCCCAATTAAGATCTTCTGGAATATCAGCACCATAATAACTATTATTCATCCCCTCATAAAAGCTTTTTAATGCATTAAGATCATATAGGCTTAGTGTTTCTAAAAAATTTAAATCAAACATTTTTTCCATTTAAACACCTCCTTATAAAGTAATCATATCATAAAATTTTATAAAAAAAAGCCGCAACTAAAAAAGTAAAATAAAGCATTCCATTCGAAGAAAATCAATAGTGGTTTAAAACTTCGTTTATTTAAACTATTATTTGCCTTTTACTAAAACCTTAGGTTCATTAGCCATTATATAGTATAAATTTCCAATAATATCATCTTTTCCTTTTACTAAATGAACATTATTAAAATATCTATATATAGAAGAAGAAAACGGTTCAATATATTCGTCTCCAAAAATATATTCACTATCGTACATACCAATAATTACAAGGCCATCAGCTTTAACTGCTTTAGCTAACATCTTAGAAAAATCTTCTCTTTCTTGAATTGAAATATTATATAAAAATACTGTTACAATATCAAAGGAACCCAATAAGTCTTCAGGAATATCTTGCAACGAACAGTTAAAAGCTTTCCTTTTATCTATTAACCCATTTGAAATGGCATATTTATAATCTTCATCTCTAGGCTCAACACCGTAAACATTTGCACCTCTATCTCTCATTACCTTAGGATTGTATCCTAGTCCAAAACCAACATCTAAAACTTTTTTACCATTCAAGTTAATACCAAGTAAGTCAAAAAAGTCTATATTTTCTCTAGCATCTTTTTCTTTTTTTCTTTTAATATCATCCATTTATAATCACCCTATGAATTATTATACCATGAAAAAAGTAGTCTAGCTACATTGAATTATTTAATGGCAGGGGATGAGAGAATCGAACTCCCAACAGTGGTTTTGGAGATGGTGTCAATACTTTAATAGACCTTTCTCCATCTTTTTTTGACCTAGAGTACGAAAGGTCAAAAATTCGCGGGCTTCGCCTGTAAGTTGTAGGATGGAAATAGTCCTTATTTTTACTAAAAGTATATAAATCGTAAAAAAAATCAAAACAAAAGAACCACAAGGGGTGCGGGGGAAGGCGGTTCTTTTATTATTGGTAGTTACAGGAACTAAAGAAAAAGCACTTTTGTCTACTTTTTATTTTTTCTATGTTTATCTAAGTTTTGTCAAACTGAAAAAAATATGATATTATAATCACGACAAAAAGAACTGAGTTTCCTCAATTTTTAAAAATTTTGGTTAAATTAGTCTATTTGTTTTGGTATAGACAATCTGAGGTACATAACTTGTATATAATCTTGCATAATTTGGTTTCGCAGGCGATTATACACTTGTAATGATGTTTACCTTCAGATTGTTTTTTTCTAAAAAATAAATAAATTGGATTTTCTTTGTCAATGTGTGCACTTATTTGGATTAAAGTAGTCACCACATTAAATAAAATAGTTCTCGCAAATTTAGAACCTGATTTGGATATTGGTCCATGATAAGAAGCCACTCCAGATTGTGATGTAACAGAGTCAATTCCTATAAAAGAAATAAACTCTTTTCTTTCATTAAATCTAGTAATATCACCCACTTCAGCTAAAAATAAAGCAGTAGAAAAGTCATCAAAACCAGGTATAGAATTAATAATTTTAAATAGCTTAGTACTTTTCAGATTATTAATTAACTGGTTTTTGATTTTTTTGATTTCTTGTTTATGATATTGAATCATTTCAATAATTTGAATTAAATTTTGAACTTGAAGTGAATCAACCGAAACATAACATAATGAATTTTTAGCTAATTCCTTCATTTTTAAAACTTTATTTTTAA
>CAMVAN010000021.1 GCA_947165475.1 uncultured Caryophanales bacterium
TCATCGCTAAAGCATAAAAGAACCACCGGACTATCCGGTGGTTTTCTTTCTACAATAAAAAAAAGGAATATTTTCCTTTTTCTAATACATGTATTTTATTTTACTAAAAGCTTTGCTAATTTAGGGCTTATTTTTAAAATATATTTTTTTATTTTTCTTATAATAGTATCTGTTAATAGATTATCATATACTTTTTTTTCTTTTAATATCTTTTTACTTTTTTTATAATCCTCTTTTTTTAATTCACATACTTTTAATATTAGACTATTAGAAATAAAACTTTTATATATTCTACTATCTAACTCTGTCTTATTTATTTCTTTTATAAGATAATCATAATGTTCAAACATATCAGATACTTTCTTTTTTGTTTTTTCATAGTTTTTTTCACTCATAATACTATTTTCTCTTTGTAAATAATTATACCCAATATATGATATTGAATTAACTTTTTTTGCTTTCATAATTACTAATGGAACTAATCCAAAATCTTCATGAATTGCCCCTTTTTTAAATGAAAATTTATTTTTTAAATAAAATTCTCTTTTATATAAATATGCCCATGCATTTTCTACGAAATGATATTTACAAAGTATACTGAATGCTTCTACTCCATCTTTATTAATAAATGGCTCTTCATTATAATCTTTCTTTGTATTGTCCTCAAATACTTCTCTTATTTGAAATCTTACTAAGTCTGGATTATTTGTTAGTGCTTTCTTTAATTCCTTTAGTAAATCTTTTTCTATATAATCATCGCTATCTAAAAATAGAATGTAATCTCCTTTTGCTTTTTTTACCCCTTCATTTCTTGCTTCGCTTAGACCTTTATTTTTTTGATTTATTATTTCTACATTATATTTATTTACAATGTCCATACTATTGTCTTTTGTACCATCATTTACAACAATTACTTCATAATCTTTATATGTTTGGCTTTCTATACTATCTAGACATTTTTTTATATATTTTTCTACATTATATACTGGTACAATAATACTAAATTTAGGCATATTCTACTCCTTTTAACCTTTATAACTATTTATAATATCTTCATATAAATATTTATATTCTTTTGATTCTTCTTTTAAAGCTTCTTTATATTTTTCTTTTTCTTCTTCATCTACTTTTTCTACTCTTTCATAGATTTCTAATTTCATATTGTCTTTTAATTGATATGTTTTTATTATTTTGAATTTTTTTTCTTCTACTAAGTTTTTAAATACATTATTATATTTTAAGTCTACTGATATACTTTCATATGGGGTTGTTGTGATTATGTATTTTGAAGTAAATAATTCAATTGGAAATTTATGTACTCCTATTATGGCAGATCCATATGGTAAGTATTTTTTTACTTTAGAATTTGGTGTTCTTATATTTCTTAATTTATCTGGATTAATTGTATTATTATGAGTAATCATATAAGCTGTATTATTTTTTGATAATTTTTTTTCTAAAAATGATTCTACTTCTACTAATTGATTATAATTCTTATCATCTTCTACTATTAGTTTTACATCGGTAAAATTAATAGAAGTATAATTTGTAAAACTAATAATAAAATTTAATAAAACGATACTAATTAGTACTAGGGATGATTTTTTTGGTATAAAGTCTATTAATACAATTATAAATAGAGAATAAGTTGGTATTAATAATAAACTATGATGTAGTCCCATTGATTGAATTCTATTAAATAGAATAATAATTAATAATAATTGTATAAAACTCATAATAGTAAGTTTTCTATGTTCTTTTCTTAAACATCCTACTATTATTCCACCAAATATCATTATTAATTGTATTATACCTAAGTGTTTTATTTGTCTTACTACTTCTTCTAGTATTCCTCCACCTTTGTAGAATTGATAAGATGATGCATAATCATTTAATAAAGTATTTTTAAAGAATGGGATTAAAGGCACTAAGTAAAATATTAGTACTATTATTCCATATAATAGAATATTTTTTATAATTATTTTCCACTCTTTTTTGTTTGTTAAAAGTATCATTATTATGTATAAAATATAATAAGTTAAAATCCAATATACATACCATCTCCTAGACATTGTTAATAATAAGGTAAATAGTAGTATTTCGAATAGTTTTATTATATCTAGTTTTATAAAGTTATAATCTTTTGTGATAGTTAATAATAAAAAGATAAATACTAATCCAAATAAATCAGGTTGTCCTATAATAAATGATCCATGTAGAAGTGGTATTAGAGATATTATTAGTACTGATATAATAAACTTATATTCTTTTTTTGTATTTAATAATTTTTTTGTAAATATTCCAATAGATATAATTAAATATGGAATAATAGTTATTACAGAACTAAATAAATAAAATGATATACTTTTATTAGTAAACTGAAAAATAGCTTGCGGAATATAACTTAAAAGAGACCCGTATTCTCCAGCCCAGGTACTTCCTACTAGTTGTTTCATTCCTGCAATAAAACCTGATTGATAGGCTTTTATTGTATCTAATTGTAAATTATAATAACAAGAAAAATCCCAATAATAGATAAACTTTCTTGTAAATATAGAAATAGAATAGAGAATTATTAAACTAGTAGTCAATATCACTAAAAAGATTTTTTCTTTTTTTGAAAATGAAATACTATTTCTTCTTATAATATCTTTTATAATTAGAATTAAAATTACATGAAATAGAATCGATATTAATAGAAAAATATAATTATTAATTTTTAATATAGAAAGTAATAATATTAAACATAATAAAAAAATAATAGAAAGAATATTTTTATTTTTTAAAATACTTTTCATATTATTTTTCCTCTCTTTCCTCTAAGTTTTTTTCTATACAATATCTTGGTCTATGTTTTACTTCCATATAGATTTTCCCTATATATTCCCCTATTATTCCAATACTTATCATTTGAAGTGAGGCAATAAACCAAATAGATATTGATAAAAAAGTCCAACCAGAAACAGTATTTCCAGTTACTTTTCTAACAAGAGAATAAATCATTATTAATATACTAACTATAAAAATAATTATCCCTATTGAAAAGATAAAATGAAGTGGCTTTATCGTAAAGGAAGTGATTCCATCCCAAGCAAAATGGATCATTTTTTTTAATGGATATTTACTCTCTCCAGCAAATCTTTCTCCTCTTTCATAATAGACAATTTCACTTTTAAATCCTATTAAAGGGAATATTCCACGTAAGAATAAATTTACTTCATTATATTTTTCTAATTCATCTAATACTTTTTTTGTTGTTAAACGATAATCAGCATGATTATAGACAATATCTACTCCAAATAGTTTCATAATCTTATAAAAGCCTTGGGCAGTTGTTTTTTTGAATAAAGTGTCTTTTTTTCTACTATTTCTTACTCCATAAACAATATCTGCCCCATCATTATATTTTTCAAGCATTTTATCTATCGCATCTATATCATCTTGTAAATCAGCATCCATTGAAATTATAACATCTGCTTTTTCTTTGGCTGTTAATAGTCCTGCAAGTAAGGCATTTTGATGTCCTCTATTTCTAGATAATGATATTCCTGTGAAGTATTTCTCTTTTTTTTCTATGCTTTCAATTAGTTTCCATGTTTTATCTTTTGAACCATCATTTACAAATAAAACTTTACTTTTATTTGAAATAATTTTATTTTCAACTAATTTATTCATTTTAACTTTTAATCTCTTTGATGTCTCTTCTAAAACATCTTCTTCGTTATAGCAAGGAATCACAATATATAGAATATTATCTTTCATCCTAACATATACTCCTTTCTAATTATCATTAAAAATTCTCTCTAGTCTAATCATTCTTTCATCAAATAATTCATTTAAATTTATTGTTTTTTTATTTGAATGATTTTTTAATATTTTTTTTACTTCTTTTACCATTTCTTTTTCATCTTTTGAAACAATATAAGCATAATTTTTCATATCTATTTTATCATCACTAGTTGGAATCGTTGTGATGATATTTTTATCTAATAAAATTGCTTCTAAATATACTACTGGGAAGCCTTCATAATCTGATGTTAATATTACATAATCAGCTTGTATCATATATGGATAAGGATTATCTTTTTTTCCAAAAAATATTATTCTATCTTTTAAATTTAATTTTTCTGTTATCTTTTCATACATTTTTTTATCTGGTCCATCTCCTATAATCCAAAGAGATGTTTTTTCTATTTCTTTTATCAAATTAATTGCGCGAGTTACTTTTTTGGATGAATCATCTAATCTTCCTACAAATACAAATAGTGTTTCATTCTTCTTTTTCTTTTCTTTTATTTGTTCTTTACTTTTTCTTTCTATTTCAGCTATATTAATAAAATTATTTATTACCATTGTTCTATCTTTTAGGAAAGAAAATTTATTTGTAAAATTATCTTTTGCTTCATTTGAAACAAAAATAATACGTTTAAATTCATCTATATGTCTTGTTTTGAAAAAATTGATATATTCCTCATCACTATATAGATTACTATAATCACTATGAACATATATAGAATTATTACTAGAAGAGACTCTTGCTAAAAGATTGGCACTATAACTGTATGTTGCGTAGCAACAGCTAAAATCATAATTTTGATAGTTTATTATTGTAAAGAATAGTTTTCTTATAAAATTAATCATTTTACGTATTACTACTATTTTATTGTCACTTACTTTACAATCTTTAATAGTAATATTTTTATTAATTTTTGATAAATAATCTCCTTTTTTCTCTTCTAAAATAATTGTAACATTATACTTTGATAAGTCTATTCTATTTACTAAGTTTACTAGGGAGGACTCAATTCCGCCAATTCTTAAATCTTTACTTGAAAATAATAGATTTTTCTTTTTATGGTTGGTTAAAAATAAAATTAATATTATACAAATTAGACTACTTGATGGAGATGTTATTATTGATCCACTAAGTAGTGATAATACTATTACTAATAATAGACTGATGTGAAACATGTAGTTATTATAGTCTTCATATTTTGTTTTATCTAATACTTTGTATAATATTATTAGAATAATAATAAAGAATAATAAAAATCCAATTAGTCCATGACTATAATAGATATCAAAATAATCCATCTTAATTATATTTATTTCTTCTTTATCTTTATAGTATCCTATACCAAATAATTTTTGATAAATATTAGATTCTTTATAAACAAGTGCTTTCTTTTTTAGTCTAGTTAGTCGTTGATTCATTATATATTTGTTTAATAACTCTTCATCTTTAATTATTTTTGATATTGTAATATTCTTTTGATTTTTTACTATTATTTTTGGAATAATTATATTCATACTACTAAGAGTAATAATACTTAATCATATTATTAATATTATTTTTTTAATATTTTTTTCTTTTATTTTATTTTTTATATAAAAAATAATTGTAAAAAATAAAGTTATATAGAATGATAATAATATTGTTTTAGATTTTAATATAAAAGAAGTACTTATAAAGATAAAAAATATTATTATTTTTTTTAATATATTATTTGTATTACTTGTCATTATAAATATAAATGGAACTAATATAGATATAATTCCTTTTAATTCGAAATAGTCTTTTAATAAAGATTGATTATTTGTTATAAATAAAATGTATAAAAATAAAGTATATATACATAATGTAGTCCATAATGTATATTTACTAATTCTTATTTCTTCTCTTAGTGAATATAATGATAAGAATATTATTGGAAAATAAAATACTCTTATTAATCCTTGTACGTCTTTTATTACACTATAAGTATCTTTATATAAAAAACTTCCTAATATATATATAATAAAATAAATTAATATAATAGAATATGGAATGAATAACTTCTTTTTTTTATAAATAAAAATGGTTAATAATATAATTCCTATTAGAAATAATCCTCTAAGTATTAATCCAATAGAATAGTAATTTGTTTTTATAATATTGCTTTGTGTTAATAAATCAATTACTGGGCTTATTAGTAGAAAAATACTAATTAATAAACTACTATTTTTTTTTAAGTAATTCATATTAATCATCCGTTTCTTATTTATTTTTTTTATTATATCATGATAGGTTTATTCTGTCTAACTTCCTATTTTTTCTTTTGATAATTTTCCTCATCTGATTCGGCTATTATTCCTTCTCTTGCTTGACGTAAGATATGATTAGCATCAAAATTAGCAAGTTGAATTCCAAGAGTAGTATTTTGATAATTATCTTTTTCAAAATATCCTGTTTCAGCAATTACAGGACAATAATGAATATTTGGAGAAATATATTTAATTGCTCCTAATATACATCTTCTCATGTGATAGGCAGATGTTACTAATATAATTGATTTTTCATCTTTTAAGTCAATATTATTACTTATGTTTTTTAAAGATTCTAATGAATTATTAGATTCTTTATCCATAATAATATCTTCTTCTTTTATTCCTAATTTTAAACATTCTTCTTTCATTCTTTCAGCTTCAGATAAATCATCTTCATATATCTTTGAAATATCAATATTTTCTTCTACTATTTTATTTGGAGTTTGATTGTTTTTTATACTAGATATTCCGTTATTACTACCAGATAAATATATTTTTTTTATTCTTTTCTTTTTATATAAATCATATACCGTTTTTACTCTTGCTTTCATTTCTATAATTCTAGATGTTCCAAATACTATTGCATATTTACATATTGTGTTATCATCTTCAATATCTTTAAATAATATATCTTTAATTACCTGCTTTTCTAAATTATTTTCATATAGTTTTAAAGAATCATTCCAAATAGGTTTCTCTTTATAATCACTTATTTTCATTCTAGTCTCCTTTATTTCTTAGATTATCATTTTTTAATACTTTCGTAAAGATAAAATCATTTTTCTAATAGACATTTTTTTACAGTTAGACTTTTTGTTTTGTTTCTATTTTTCTTTCTTTATTATATAATAAATATATAATTAGGAGGTGTTTTATGGCTCAAAAAAAGAAAAAGAATAAAACTAATTTAAATAAAAATACTGAAGATCATGATAAAGAACCTCAGGAAGAAGAAATAATGGATGAGTCTTTTGTAGAGAAGAATACAAATAATGAAGATACTAGTACATCTTTATCAGTTATTGATAAAGAGGAATTAAATGAGTTAATTGAAGAAGATTTAGTAGAAAAAAAAGTTGTAAAAAAGAGATATCATTTCTTTGTACATTTTCTATTAATTATTTTATTTTTCTTATCTATTCTTTCTTTTGGAATGGTTATTATAAAAGATAATAGTATTTCTTCATTAATAAATAGTTTAATTTTAACTTTATTTTCTATTATATTTGTAGTTGTATCTTTCACTTATAATAGAAATAAAAAAACTATGATTGGATTTGGTTCTCTTTTATTAATTGTTTATTTTATTTTAAATATTAATAATCATTTTACTATAGTAAATAGTCCAATATCTACTATGCCTGATTTCCAAGGTAAAATGGTTACTGATGTTATTAAATGGGCTAATAAAAATCATATTAGTATTCATCAAGAATATGAATATAGTGATATGATAGATGAATATAAAGTTATTAGTCAAAATGTTAAATATGGAACCACTCTTAATAAAATTGATGAAGTAACTATTTCAATTAGCGAAGGAGCTAATCCTTCAAAAGAGATTATGGTACCTGATATGGTATCTTGGGATAGTGAAAGAGTATTATTATTTGTTAGAGAAAATTATTTATCAAATGTAAATGTTGAGTTTGTAGAGAGTGATAAACCTAAAGATACAGTTATTGAGCAAAATACTAGTGGTAGTTTAAAAAGAGATGAAGAGTTAAAGCTTACTTTCTCTTATGGTGAAGAATTAGGTTTTGATGAAGTAAAGCTAATTGATTTTACGAATAAAAGTAAATTTGAAGTGGAATTTTATATGAAACAGCATCAATTAAGATATGACTTTCTAGATGACTTTTCTAATAAAATAAAGAAAGGTTATGCTTTTAAGCAGAATATTAAGGCAGGAGAGACTGTTTCGGTTGATGATGAGAGAGTTATTATTACTATTAGTAAGGGTCCTGAAATAAAAGTACCTGATTTATTAAAGTTAGATGTTGCAAAATTAACAGAATGGGCAATAAAAAATAAACTTAAATTAAACTTTACAGATGGTTATGATGACTCTATAAAAGAAAATGGAATTATTAGTGCAAACTATAAAGATGGAGATATTATTGAACAAGGTACAATTATTAAAGTAGTTTTGTCTAGAGGTAGTTTAAAAATGAAAAGTTTTAAGTCCCTTAATGATTTTTATACTTGGGCTAATAAATATAATATTAAGTATGAAGAAGAACATGAATTTAGTGATACTGTTCCATCTGGAGAGGTTATTTCTTATTCTTATAAAAAAGGAGATATTATAAAGAATAATGATATTATTAAGATTATTATTAGTGATGGTAGTAAGAGAACAGTTCCTAATCTAAAAGGTTTAACAAAAAAAGAAGCTATCTCAAAACTAGAAAAAGCTGGTTTAAAATATAGTTTTGTATATAAAAATAGTAGTAAAGATAAAGATACTGTTTTAAATCAATCTATTTCTTCTGGAAGTGAAATATCTAATGGTACAACTATTACAATTACTTTAAGTAATGGACGTGAAGAAGAGAAAAAAGAAGAAGAAAAGATAGATAAGAAAGAAGAAGATAAAAAGAGTAATTTCTCTCCTAGTAATGATTCTAAAAATAATACTGAGGAGAAAAAAGAAGAAGAAAAAAAACAAGAAGAGAAAAAATGTAATACTTGTCCTAGAATTTCTCCTGGAATTATATCTAATGCCGCTAGCTATAGTAATACTTGTAGTGAGGCACAGGATAAAATTAGAAGTGATATTCAAGATCAATGTCCTGGAATTAATGTTACTGTTAAATGCTTAGAAAAAGATGGATATCGAACTAATGACTTTATTAGTGGGTTTAGCGGTGGAACAGCTTATAATGGAGAGACTTTAACTAGTTGTAGTTCTATTGAAATTGTATTAGCTAAATAAGACCTATATGGTCTTATTTTTTTATTTAAAAAGACTAAATGAATTCCATTTAGTCTTATATTATCTCTTCTTCAACATTATTTGAATTATCACCAATTACATAGGCTTCTGTATCTTTAAAACGATCATTATTTGGATCATATGATAATGGAGTTGTAGAGTTTGTTCTTTGACTTATACTACTCGCAAAAATCTTATCTAATTTTTCTTTTATTTGTTCTCTAGAGAATGGTTTTGCAATATAATCTGCAAATCCTTCTGAAAGGTATTTTTCTTTTGCTCCAGCTACTGCATCCGCTGTTAAGGCAATGGTTGGTATAGAGAAATTTGGATTTTCTTTTAATTTAGCTAACGCTTCTTCCCCATTCATATTTGGCATCATGATATCCATTAGTACTAAATCATACTCGTCTCCTCTTTCAATTCTTCTTAGTGATTCTTCTCCATCATAACATTCATCTATATCAAAATTAAAATCTTTTAATGCTCTTCTTGCTACTTTAATATTTAGTTTATTATCATCTACAATTAGAATTCTTTTATTTCCATACTCAGAGTTTTGTTCTTTAACTGCTGTTGGAATTTCGATGTTCGCTTCTGGTGGGATAATTGGTATTTTTAGTTCTGTTGTTGTATTCATAAAATCCTCGGTTGTTGGAGCATTTAGCTTGCTGATTTTTTGAGGGATATTTACAACAAATATTGAGCCTTTTCCAAATTGTGATGAAACATTGATATTTCCGCCCATCATTTCTACTAAACTTTTTGTAATTGCAAGTCCAAGTCCAGTTCCTTCTGTTGTGGTATTTCTTTCAATTCCAAGACGTTCAAATTTAGTAAATAGTTTATTAACATCTTCAGCTTTTATTCCTCGCCCTGTATCTTGACAAGTAACCATTATTGTTGTTGTATTATTAATTATATCATTTATGCATCTAATGTTTAAATCTATTGTTCCTGAATCTGTATATTTTATGGAATTGGTTAATAGATTATTTATAATTCCTTTTACTTTAGCTTTATCCCCTATTAGTTCATATGGGATATCTTCCGCTATTGTTAAATTAAACTTAACGTTCTTTTCTCCAATCCTTGTTTGGGTAATTTTGCACATACTAGTTATTTCTTTTTTGAAATTATAAACTGACTCAATAATTTCCATTTTATTTGCTTCTATCTTATTAATATCTAAAATATTACCAACTATTTCTAGTAGTGTTTGTGACGCTGTAACAATATCGTTTGAGTTTTCTATTACCTCTGGTGGTAATTGAGCTCTATAAGTTAAGGTATCTTCTGATAGTCCTACTATAGCATTTAGTGGTGTTCTTATTTCATGTGACATACTAGATAGAAAATCACTTTTTGCATGATTAGCGCGTTCTGCCTGATCTTTAGCAAGTTCTAATTGATTGACTATTTTTACATCAGGATTTTCTATAGTAAAATACATAATATCCATAACAATTACCATTACTGGATTAAATAGTAATAGTTGGGGGTTAGTTGCTTGTATTACGGTTGATGCAACCATTAAAATTAATAATATGATAATTGGTACAAATTCTTTTCTTCCAATTTTTTTTCTTACTTTAACTAAGTTTATTACCATAGAAATACAAGATAATACTATAAAAAGAAAACCAACCTTAGTAGCAGGGCCTGTTGTGTAACTTACAGTTCCAACTACCCATCCTACTTCTACTGGTAAAGCTAAAACAAAAACCATTCCAATAATCATGAAAATATTAATTTTTTTAAATAAATTTTGTTTTTCTTCTACTGTATCAATTTTGTTTTTATTAAACTTGTCACATACTAGTAATGTGTATTTTGCCATATAGACAAACCATGCGATGACGATACATACGAATATTTTACTGCCATTTAGAAATATACTTAGTCCAATATTTGTTTCGATTAATGGAGTATATGAGATAAGATATAAAGATAGCTCAGTAATAGTTGTTAAAAAACATGTTAGTATCATCTTTTTATATATTTTTGTATCATCATTACTTATTCTTTCTTTTATAAAAAACAAAATTGAAATAATGCTTAAATAGAGCATAGACATTATTAACATTGTCATTTGAATAATTTTTAACATTATATCACCTACTATTATATTCATTTTTAATTATACTATCATTTTTATTATATTACAATTATTTTGTTACAAATAAAAAGTAAGTTCCTAATGAAACTTACTTTATCTTAGTTTTTGCTAGAAAATCTTCTGATCTATACCAATTTTCATTTCCACAATTTTTAACATAATACTCTAGTAATTTAGTTTGATCAACTTTATCTGATCCATTATGTGGGATTTCCTTCATAATCATAACTTCTTGTACTTGTTGATGATCATCTAATCTTGGAGTTGTGAATATTTCTCTTACAATATCTTCAATATTGCATCCATCATCTTCTAGTGTTATACAGCTAACTATTTCTTCAAATGAGTAGTTTTCTTTCCCTTCTTCTTGTGGGATTTTCATCATTGCGCAATCTAATACTCCATCTATTTCTGATATTATCATAGCAATGTCACTTAATGGAGCTTTAAAATCTGCCCATGTTCTGAAACTTCTGTCTTCTACTTTTAGAGTTCCATCTGCACAAATACTTCCAATATCTGTTGTAAGCCATTCTCTTCCATATAAATTTATTTTAGCGGCATCACTTTTTTGTTTTAAGCCAGGATAGTGAGAAAATATACCAGGTGAGCTTTCTAAAATTCGACCACTTTCCCCTATTGGTAAAACTTCATGAGTTTCTTCATTTATGACTATTACTTCTACATCTTTTAAAGGATGCCCAGACGCTAAAACATCTTCTGGATATACTGTAGAATGGTTAATACTACCAGAAACTCCAAGTAATTCATTTTGGCCGTACCATACAACGATATATACTGGTAATCCTTTTTCTCTTAAACTTTTGCTTACTTTGTAAACATCAGGCATAGGAGAACCTGCAACCATAAATGATCCAACGCGATTTAAGTTTTTGATTGTTTTTTGCCTATCAAAGTCTCTAGCATAGTCTGGAGCTACTAAAAAATTTAAATATGCATCTTTGCTTAAATTATGTTTTTCTATAAAGACGTCAAAATTATTTATAAATTTGACCATTTTAGCTTTAAGTTGCTCTAGTACAACACCACCATCAGCACCCATTAAGGCAATTGTTCCCCCTGCTTCAAATGGAGCAAGCATTGATGTAATTGTACCTAGTCCAACGAAGCCTGGAATGCATTTTATTGTTACATTTCCTCTTCCTATTGGGAAATCTGTATATAATATTTTCTGAATAGCATCTATCATTGACCTTTGACTTTGAGCAATTGGTTTTGGTCTTCCATTTTCTGTTCCACTACTATTATTGATACATACAATATCATCCATATCAAAATGGGCAGTGTTTGATTTTCTTTCCTGTCCTAATTCCATTAATTCGCTAATACTCTTCTTTTTTCCAGTTAATTCTTCTTTTGAGCCTACAATAAAAGTAGGATATGTAGCTTCTTCTATAGTTTCTTCAAACATATTATTAAATGGTGGGAACTTTAAAATATGTTCTTCTAATATTGCAAGTTTTATGTCTGAATTTAATAAACTATGTTTTACAATATCACTATTCTTAGAATAATCAGCAATCTTAAAAATTCCTCCAATTTTATTAATTGCTAGTGGCATTACTATTTCTTCGACGCTTCCATCAAGCATAACTGCAACAATGTCACCTTTTCCTATACCCATTTTTTCTAATCCACAAGCAGCTACTTCTATCAAGTCTAAAATTTCTTTATGTGTGTAAGCATTTTCTGTTTCGTCGATATATACAGCAAGATCATTTTCATTTACTATAGAATCTTTGTAGTTTTCATATAGTGATTTGTTTGGATCTAATTTTCTAATTGGTGTTTCTACATAATTTGCAACAGAAAACTCGTATGGGTTCCATTGAATTGGACCTTGTAATTTTCCTAAGTATAATTCTCTTAAGTGTTTTGCCCTAGCTGCTTTTTCTTCTGCAGATGGGTTAGATTCCAGTTCTCTTATCTTTTGTGTTCTAACAAGCTCTTGTAATTGTTGTAGATCTTCCTTAGACATACTTTCTATTGATTTACGAATACCATGTAAATATGTAAAAAAATCTTTATAGTTTTCTTCTGAATAATTATCAATCTCTTCAGAATTTCTGTTCATATCGTTTTGCATTAACGACTTCCCCCTTTGTTTTTTCAATGGCATTTATTATACCACATCATTGATTATATGTCTAGTTTTATTTAGTGGTTTATATTTATTTTACTAATTTTTTTTAATTTTTAAAAATAAATTATAAAATTTTACATAATTTTACAAATTATTTTATAATATGAATAATTTCTTATTCAAATTCTTTTGTAAAGTTACCATTTTTTAGTATTTCTACTTCTTTATTATCTTTAGTAATACCTATAATATTCATATCTTTTGTTCCTACCATGAAGTCTACATGAGATTTACAGTCATTTAGATGGTATTCTTCTAGGAGATGTTTTTTGTCCATATTTGAACCATTTTCTATACACTCTGGGAAGGAGTCTCCTAAAGCAATATGACAGGATGCATTTTCATCAAATAGGGTTTCTAAAAATATTTGATTAGTATTTGATATTGGAGAATCATAAGGGACAAGAGCAACTTCTCCTAAGTATTCTGAATTCTCACATATTTTTATCATGTTTTTTAAAGTTTCCTCGCCTTCTTTTGCATGCGCTTCTACTGCTTTTCCTTTTTCAAATCGAATACTAAATTCATCTATAATTGTATCTTGATACGATAATGGCTTAGAGGAATAAACAATTCCTTCTGCTGTTAATCTATCAGGAGATGTAAATACTTCTTCTGTTGGAAAGTTTACTAACACTTTTTTTCCTGTATCAAGGATGCTTCTTCCTGTGGCCCATAAATGATTTTTTGGTAATCCAATCTGAAAGTTTGTTCCATTATTACTTGAATATTTTAATGTTTTGAATTGATAATTATTTAATTTTTCTGCTCTTTTTTCTAATTTTTCTGTTTTGGAATCCCAATATTTTATTGGATCTTTTTCCCTAATATAACATAAATCAAATATTTTATTCCATAGGTCCTCAACAGGATTTTTTGACTCTTTGTACAACTCTTTTGCCCAAGCCTCTGTTGGAACAGCCGCAATGCACCAAGCTAAATGAGATTTATCTCTTAAATCATCAAATTCTTTTCTTGTTTCATATGAATATTTTGTTAATTCAGCTTGTTTTTTTGAATCAATGTCTTTCATAAGTCCAGGTGTTTCACTAGCAAGCATTAAAAATGCAGCATCTTTTTTGGCATATTCATTCCATATTTCTTTATTCCAAAAACCTATGTTTTTGCATTCTTCTATACTAAGTTTTTTTAATGCTTCATGCTTAAGATATGGGTCTTGAATGTCATAATATATATCCTTTACTCCGATTTCATAAGCTATTTTTGTTAGTATTCTTACAAAGTCATTTCTTTCAACATTATAACTTATTAATAGTGGCTGATTTTTCTCCATTTTTAAGCAGGATTTTAATAATGTCTCTGCATATTTTTCTTGTAATTCTTTCATTTTCGTCCTCCTCTTTACTATTATAAATCTTTTTTTTATTTTTATTCAATAGAAAATAGGATGAAATCATCCTATTTTACTATTATTTCTATACGGTTTTGTCTATCCTTATTATATTGAAGAATATACTCTTTATTATTCGTATTCATCTTATCATTAACACTACGGAATAAATCTTGTAATTCATCGTAGTTTGTAGCATCTGTTGTTTTTGTATAAACTAAAATACTATATGTACCTTTTTCTAGTTTTGATAAATCTATTTCTTTTTCAAACCAAGCATATGTTTTATCTTTGTTATCTTGAGTTTTTATTGTAAATGGTCCTTTTGTAGAAGATACATCTATTATTTCTTGTTTAAATGTTTTAGTGTTTTCTAAGATAATTTTTCTAGTGATACTACTTTGATTATTATAAGTTCCCTCATAGTCATAAGAATATCCATAAATATATAATTTATTATTTTTAAAGCTTATTTCATCATATCCATTAACCATATTTCTTGTTGTAGGAGATGTTTTTGTTGTATACAATTCATCACGAACAGATAAAGTTATTTCTTTTGATTTAGATTTTTGATCTGTCTTAAAGTTATATCCGTGTTTACTGTCTTCTCCTCTTCTATCAATATCAATATTAAAGAAGTTATCTATTCCTTGGATAGTAAAGTTATCTTTATTGGCTGCTAAAAGGTATAGGTCATAGTCACCATTAGGTATATCTGTAAAATCAATTTCTCCTTTAAACCATGAATTAGAATAGTCTTTTCCATTATCTGTTCCTAAATCATATGGAGTATTCTTTGTCCAACTATCTATTAATGAAACATAGCCTTCTTCTGTATCTTTATTTATAAATACTACAGCATATTCTTTATCTTCTTTGTTATCTTGATTTAGAATTATACAATAACCACTAATAGTAAACTTTTTAGTTGTTTTATTCCAAGTAAGATTATTTAAATAGAATTCTCCATCTTCTAAGTTTTCCATTAAGCTATCTATATCAATATCATCTGTATCAATTATTTTTTCTTCTTTAACCTCTTCTTTTTTCTCTTCCTTTTTTGCAACTGTTACTTTTATTTCCTTTGTAGTAGTTTTTCCTTTAGAATCTGTCACTTCATATATTACTTTATACTCTCCTGGAGTTTTGATATTTACAGTATTCTCTTTTACTTTTATCTTACTTGTTAAGTTTCCATCTTCTTCATCAGTTGCTGTTACATCTTTTTTAGCATCAAATTCATCTTGTTCTGTTATGGTTTTATCTTTTGCATTAATTACTGGAGCTTTATTTTCTTTTACTGTAACCTTTATTTCTTTCGTTGTTGTTTTCCCTTTAGAGTCTGTTACTTCATATATTACTTTATACTCTCCTACTTTTTTATTATTTACAGTATTCTCATTTACTTTAATCTTGCTTGTTAAATCTCCATCTTCTTCATCAGTTGCTGTTACATCTTTTTTAGCATCAAATTCATCTTGTTCCGTTATTGTTTTATCTTTTGTATTAATTACTGGAGCTATATTTTCTTTTACGGTTACCTTTATTGATAATATTGTTTCTTGATTATTAGAATCTTTTACTTTATAGGTTACTTTGTACTCTCCTGGAATTTTATTATCTACATTGTTTTCTATTATTTCTATTTTATTTGTAAGATTTCCATCTTCTTGGTCTAC
The DNA here is from genome assembly GCA_947165475.1 of uncultured Caryophanales bacterium. Classification (GTDB taxonomy): domain Bacteria; phylum Bacillota_I; class Bacilli_A; order RF39; family UBA660; genus UBA3789. Next base: position 16,342 of record CAMVAN010000021.1, read on the forward strand.
TGCTTCTACATCTTTTGTTGGATTAAACTCTTCATTTACATAAATTGTTTTATCCACAGCTTTTATAATTGGTTTTGTGTTTTCCACAATTGGTGTGGATAAAGTTATTTTTACTCCTGGAGCTGACTCTAGAGTATATCCATAAATATTATTGCTATCTGTTAAGCTGACTGGTACTTTTAACCAAGTGTTATTTCCTACTTTTGTCTTTTCTAAAACAGGTATATATGAATTTGTATATAATCCGCTTATTAAGGAATACTTGGCATCTTCTGTATTATAGTTTACCCAGGTATATTGATTTCCTGATACTGTTACACTTACTTTTCCATATGATGTGTCTTTAAATTGAATAGAATCTGCACTAATCCATTCTTTTTGATCGTGGAAATAATCACTTGTTACTAAATATGCTACTGGTATATTATTACTGTATGCTACTGTATAAACCATTACATATCTATCTTTTAAAAGAGTTTTACCAGTTGATGATGATAGAGAACTATCATAATAATAAGGGGTATTTTTAGTACTGATAGCAACTCTTGGTTTTAATTCGGCATTTTCTATATATAAGTCATATTCATAGTTTTTATTTTTATACTCAAATACTTCTAGTGGAGATACTAATCCATTTTTTGCTTTATTGATTTTTGTTATTCCACTTGCTTTTACATATACTGCTTGATTCCAATTATAATCTCCTGATGTTTTTTCATTATAATTATTATCTATATTTAAATCGCTTACAACTTTATACCACTTTTCATTATTTTTTTCTACTTCATCTATTATTACAACAGCATCTTCTTTTTCTGGATAGGTGTAGATTTTTTTTGAAGATGTTGATGGATTTTGATACGCATCTGTTGGTCCATTTACTACTCCCAATTGATAGTAGTTATAATCTTGCATTCCAAACGCTTTATCAAAAGAATAGTAATTAGCAGCCATTTTTTCTGACCAATAAGTATCTGATGCATATTTTACATTCATACCTATCCATTTATCTCCAAATTGTGGTCCAAAGTATCTCCAGTCTCTTGGATGGGCATAACCATACGTAATCCATTTTGATGCATATCCTAAAATACTGCTTGAGAATGTTGGATACCAATTAGCCGCTTGAGTTGGATTAGAATCTACGGCATTTAATCCAAATCCATTATTTTTATTAATAGATAAATTACTTGTTCCATTGCCAGTTTCGTTTCTACTTAAACTTAAGGATAGTATAGCATTTACTCCATATTTTTCTTGAGCATAATAGAAAAATGTCCCAGAACCATATAATCTTGATGTTTTTTCTTTAGCAGCATTTCCATATACATTTTCTTTATATCCTAAATTGTTCCTTATATATTCATCTATATTAATACTTGAATATGCTGTTTTTGTATGATTTGATAAATACATATAGTAGTTATAGTATGGATTATCTTTATTTACTGAATTTGAATGACTATTTTTTTTTGAATCCCTTATCAAAGTTTCTAAATTATTATAAAAATAATGTCCATCATAACTATAATATGTTCCTGAAGATAACATATCCGGTTTTGGACCTATTGTCCTTCCTGCTGATCCATAATAATTATTTTGTATTTTAGCAACATAATTATGTCTAATATCACTATTAGTAACTGTATAACTACTTGAAGATTTTACCCATGTTATAGGAACTATTTCATATGTAGATTGTTTAATCCATCCAGTAAAATTCCCAATCGTTACTTTTGCTACCCATGAATTAATATAATTAGAGTAAGCTGTTTCTAAGTGAATTCCATCTACTCCACCGTAAAGAGAGCCTGTATCCATATAAGTATAAGCAGAACCTTTACATTCACTATTTGTATAAAAATAAGTTAATGTTTCTGGATTAACACTTAAATCTAATAAGGCAACATTTGCATCAATAATTTTAGTTGTATTAGATATTCTTGTTAAAATAGCTAAATCTTTTCCTCCACTATTTTTCATAGAATTTTTAGCATCTTCATAATTGGAGTGGCAACTTACTTGTTTTATATCTCCATTATCTTTGAAACTTGCTACTTCATAATTCCCACATAAAGAACGATTTCTATAATTATTAATATCATAGGCTAATACATTTTTACTATATAATAAAAATCCTAGAAAAAATGACAATATTATTATTTTTCTATTCATAGGGCTTCCCCCTTTCGCTAGTTTTATATCTTTATTATATCAAGGATAGTTTTGTAAAGCTTTTCTTTTTTTAACTATTTATTGTTCTTTACATTTTTTTGACAAAAAAGATATATCTTCTTTTTTTCAGATATATCTTTTTTCTTTTTTATTACTTATTATCTTGATTATTATTTCCTAATATTTTTACTCCACCATTTGCTTCAACTGTTTTTGTTGCTAGTTCTTTCATTTCTAAATAGGATTTATCTAATTTTTCTTGAAGGCTTTTATTTTCTTCTTTAGAGTACTCTAATTCTTTTGTTAGAGATTCTATTTTATCAGATTGTCTATCAATTTGACTTTGATAATCTTTTATTAATAATTTTTCTTTATATTCCTGCTCTTTTTTTAACTCAGTTGTTGTCTCTTCTTTTCCTCTATTATATTCTAATTGTAATGTTTCTGGGATTTTTGATACTTTTTCTTCTAAATCTTTAATATATTTTTCTTGTTCTTTGGCATCATTTAGTAGTCTTTGAGTTTCTTGTTCTTTTTCTTTTAAAGCCGTTTCTCTATTTTTCTTTTCATCTTCCCACTTATTTTTATCTAGTTCTCTTTCTCTTTTAGTTTTATAATTATATTCTTCAGTTTCCCTTTCTCTTTCTAATTTAACGTTTCTAGTATATATATCATTTTCTCTTTCTAATTGTTTCTTTTTATCTTCATAGTTCTTTTCTAGTTCTTGTACTTCATTTTCTACTCTTTCTGTTTCTTTCTTTTTCTTTTCTTCTAAATTGTTTAATAAGTCTTTTCCTGCATTCATTATCATAGTTAGATTAGCTAATTCATTTTCTATTCCATATAGTTCTTTTAATTTTTCTTCTTCTTTAACTATTGCTAGTTCTAGATTTTTATACTTATTATTTAGTTCTTCTGAAAATATATTATTTTCTACATTTTTTTTTGTTTCTTCTACAGCAATCTCAACTTTTTTCTTGTTTTCTGCTTTTATAGGGTCTGATTTCATTTCACTTAATTTTTTTTCTCTTTCTAAAGCTTCATTTAGTGCTTCCAAGATTTCTGCTTTAGTATTTTTTAAACTTATTTCTTCCTTTTTCATAGTCTTTCCTTTCTTTTTGATCTAGAATATCATATATAATATATAAATACAACTAAGATAAGAGTTTATTCATAATTAACATAGTCTTTTCTTGCGCAATAAGTAAAATAAATTATATACTGAATACTGACATTTTCAAAAAATGATACAACATGGCATTATCATAAAATGATTACAAAAGGATTAACATTTAATTGACATAATAACCTTTTTATTATATAATATGCAGCAATTACAAGGGGGATTATTATGAGTAACTTTGAAGAAGAAAGAAATAATTATTTTTTAAAATTTCATGATAACAAAATGATTTTTGAAACGATTACAAGAAGTTGTGGTATTAATAATTATAGTGATGATTTTAATAATCATATAATTGTAGCAATTCCAGAAATTTTAAATTGTCCTAGAAATGAATTGGAATTAAAGTTTGCTAACAGTATTGTTGATTTTGAACATGATATTAAAGAAATTGGAAATGCAGTATGTGAAAATAGATTACCAGCACTGGGTCTTGAGGAAATCATTGATCTAGGTGTATATGCTAATTTCCTAAAAAAGGCTATTCCACTTATATATGCCAATGATACACCTGCTTTTAAGAAAATTGCTGAAGATTTAGGATATACTGGTGTAGATAATATTAATTATCAAAGTCTTGCTCAATATGCTTTGAATATATTATTGTTCTTTGCCGGAGCTGATAAAAATCCACTTATTGCAGGCTTTACTGAAACCCTTTTGAAAGAATTGAACTTTTCATATAGTCAAGAAAAATTAACAGATATGCTGATTATTATATCTGTACCTTACTTAGTAAATGTAATTGATAATCTTGGTAAAATTGATAATCCTGATAATTATTCATCTGAAAATTTTGATTTAACTGAAAATAAAGTTAAATTTGTTTCATCATTTGAAGATAGTTTTCATGAAGTATGTGAAATGGCAATTAATACAAATAAAAAACCAACAAGAAGATAGTCACTTAACTATTTTTTAAGAATACTAAGTATTCTTTTTTTATTGGAAATATACAAAATTATTAAATTGTATAGGATATCTTGATTAAAATTATAATATTAGGTATAATTTCTATTGTAGAATGTTTATTTGGAGGTTTTACATGGCAAAACACGTAGAAAAGAAAAAAGAGGGTCGTTTTATTAATTTTGTTATTATTTTATTTAGTATTATTGCATTAGGATGTTCATTTTTTGCAATATACTCAATTTATTTGTTAGATACTATAGAAAACATGATGCGATATATTGTAATGGGAATATTAGCATTTATTGATTTCGTTATTTTTGTTAAAATGTTTGCTAAGAAAAAGAAGAAATCAAAGAGAGGTCTTTATTTATTTTTCTTATTTATATATGCACTGATTTGTTTTTCTGTAGGTGGAATTATACATTATTTTTATGGAAAAATAGATAATTTAAATAAGGATACTATTACTTATACATCTGATTTAATTGTTATGAATAGTTGTGCTGCACAAAATATACATAATATAAGTAATATGACTATTGGTATTTTAAGTGATAAAAAGTCTCCTGAAGGATACATTATTCCTCAGGAAATCATTCGAGAAAATAAATTAGAAGATGAAAATCAAATTAAAGAATATGATGATTATACATCTATGCTCGTTGATATGTATGCTGGAGATATTGATGGTATGTTTGTTAGTGATAGCTATGTATCTATGTTTTCAGGAATAACTGGATATGAGAATATAGCAACCGATACAAAAGTTATTATTAGTAAAGATAAAAAGATGAAAAAAGCTTTAACTTCCACAATTGAGACTGCATCCGCTGGAAAAGATGTCACAAAACCTTTTACTATTTTACTTATGGGAATTGATTCAACAGATGAAGTGTTAACAAAGAATGCTATTGCGAATGGAGATACATTAATATTAATAACATTTAATCCAAAAACTTTAAATGCTACAATGTTATCTGTCCCTAGAGATAGCTATGTTCCAATCGCATGTTGGAGTGGACAACCAGAGAATAAGATTACTCATGCAGCAGCATACGGAAATGATTGTATGATTAAAACTATCGAAAATTACTTTGATACAACAATTGATTATTATGCAAAAATTAATTTTAAAGGATTAGTTAAACTAGTTGATGCAGTTGGTGGTGTTGAAGTTAATGTTGAACAAACCTTATGTACGGATGACTCAAATCGAGGTGGTGAAGTTTGTATTCAACCTGGATTACAAACACTAAATGGTGAACAAGCATTAGTTTTTGCAAGAAATCGTAAAGCTCTTGCTAATGGAGACTTTGGTAGAGCTCAACATCAACAGGAAATAATTAAAGCATTAATCAATAAAATGAAAACGATTACAGATGTTACAAAGTTTATTGATATTTTAAATACTATTTCTAATAGTTTAGATACTAATTTGACCACAAAACAAATATTATCTTTTTATAATATTGGAAAAGATTTAATTAAAAGAAGTTTAAGTGCTGATGAAGCTGAATTAATTAATATTCAACAATTGTATTTACAGGGTGAAGGTCAAATGATATATGATGAACGTGCTAAGATGGTTTTATGGGATTATATTCCTAATAAAAATAGTCGTAAAGATATTATTCAGGCTATGAAAGAAAACTTAGAATTAGTGGATCATAAAAATATAACAAGTTTTAGCTTTTCTATTAATAAACCATATGAAAAGAAAGTTATTGGAAAAGGTCCATATAGTACAGGTGGAAGTTATTCTCTACTTCCTGACTTTACAGGAGATACGGAATCTCAAGCTCGAGCAACTGCCTCAAGATATGGCATATCAGTAACTTTCAAAGGTACGTCTGGTACTGTAGTTAGTCAAAACTATCCTGCTAAAACAAGAATTGATTTGATAAGAGGCAGTTTGGTATTAACTTTATCTAATGGTTCTAGTGAGAAAAAAGAAACTACTAAAGATGATGAAGATGATAAAAAAGCTTCATCAAAAAAAGATGATAAGGATTCAACTATTCAAAAGAAAGATGATGAAAACTCTGAGAATGAGAATGACACAAATAATAATTCTAATAATGATAGTTCTTCTAATAATGGGGATAATTCATCAGATGATAACAATAACAATCTATCCCCTACTCCGAATAATGATAATAACAATGATGAAGTTTCTAATAATAATCCAGATGAAAAAATAATCCACTAGTAAACTAGTGGTTTTTCTCTGATCGCCTATAAAGGCTCATGTTCTGGCTTTGCTTAAAAGCACTATAACAATTTGCC
>CAMVAN010000022.1 GCA_947165475.1 uncultured Caryophanales bacterium
TTAAATCAATAGTTACTTCGATTTCTTGTTTTTTATTTGAAATGGTTAGTTTCATTCTCTTACTTTGATAAGTAGAAACATTAACAAACCATAATGTATTTTTATATTTTAATCTTTTTCGTTTATCTATAAATCATCCCCCTTATATTTTGATATCTGCTTCCAAATCTTTATCAATATCTATTTTTAGATTTGCTTTTTCAAAACCTACTGGATCATAATATTTTAATTTTTCCATATTAACTGAATAACAATCATAATTACCTAAATTATAATTAACTGAATAAAGATAAGTAGATAATATTCCACATTTTTCTAATTGCTTTTTGACATCAGTAGAAACATCCCCATTGACAAATATAGTGTAATCATCTACACATGGATATTCAGGCAAATTAATTGTTATATCTGAAAAAGGTTCTTCTTTTGTATCTAGTCCTAAATATAATCTATTATTATTTTGATATCTACCTATATTTAAGTAGCAATCATAGTTTTCATCAAACAGCTTTATTTTAATTACTTCTTTATTCATTTCTTTTTGTCCTCCCAATCTTTATCAGCCCATTTTGCAACAATACATGAGCATATTGTAAATAATAGTATAAATCCTATTAATAATACTCCTAATATTTTTCCAATCATAAAACCTCCATATTTTATTTAACTTTATAACATCTTTGATTTTTTTTAAATCTTAAGAATTTTCTAAAAATAGTTAATGCAGTACTTCCATTGGGTAGTGGAAGTAATAATAGAAAAGTTAGTAGTGGTGGTACACAAAAGAATATAACTTTTAATTTATATGATGGAACAAATAAAGTTAAAAGATATCCAATACCAAGTGCGATTGCAACTGCAATACACTCAAAGATCCCAAAACCTTTAAATATTTCTCTTTTAGTTTTTATATTTTTAGGAATTAGATACATTAATACCACTTCCTTTCAAAATTACTATTTGCCTCAAGACCTGAATTACTCATGTATTGATTTCTAATAGGGTTATATTTCATACTAAAAGGGTTCATATAAGGATTTGAATTACTAAATGAAGTTGATGGTTTCTTCTTCATATTTTCTTGAGTATATTGTTTTATTAATTGACCTGCACCATAACCATTATGTTGACTCATCTTATCTTTTACATTAGCCATTTGTTCTGAATTCAAACCACCACCACGACTATTAAACATATTTGAAATACCTCCTGAAATCTTACTGCCTCCACCTTTAATTACATCTGCACCTTTTCCAAGAGCAGACATAGTTCCTGCTTTAGCAATACCCAGTCCTGCACTGACTCCAGTACCAATTGCCATAAGAGATTGAATATCACCAAATGCTGACATCAATCCTGATTGCTGACCAAGTAAAGAACTTATTAAAGTTGGAGTACTTATAACAAATAACAAAGCACCAATTATTAAGAATATACCAGTAAGAGTTCCATTATCTTTGATAGCTGAACCAAACATATTAAGTAATAAACCTATACATATAAATTGAACCACAGTAATTAAAAAATACCCCATAGTAGTTTTAGTCCAAGTTTCAAATGATCTAGGTTGATTACTAGTTAGACTGGTACAGCAGAAAGGTCCAACTATCTTCATCAGGGCAATTTCCATGACTCGTTTAGCCATCTGAATTGCAACAAAGAAAAGTAAAAAGACCGTCACAACTGCGAGAACTATTAACATAAAGAAATTGAGCGAGTATTTATATACATCACCAATTCCAACAAATCCACCTTCAGTCTTATTTATATTTACCGACTTCCAGTGATTAATCAGGTATTCCTTATCGTCTTTATCCATCTCATCATCATAAGCCATCGCTCGGATCAGAGCTTTAGATATTGTTCCTTCGGCACTACCTGATTTATTCATACCTGATACATTTATTACTGCATCGGTTGCTTTCGTTGAAAAGTTATACCCAAATTGAAATAAAGGGTTAATTAAAAACATCATAACTATTGCTAGTATGATGCCTCTATAAATTACAAGTGGACTGCCACGACCATCATTTTTAACTATATAGTTCATGACTATTTCTAAAACTGCTTTCAGGATCAGCCATGAACAGGCGACTATCAGAGCTCCACCAAATATTTTATTTACATATTCATTATCAAAAAATTTGTATCGCCATATCTTATCAATGATATCAAAGAATCCATCTAGAAACCAAAGAATACCTTTAGCAATACTCCATAATGCATTTCTAAATACATCCAAATACCATTTTTGCTCGACATGGTCAACTGCTAATATTTGTATTATTCATAATTCCTCCTTAATAGCTTTCTTGATTAATTAACTCGGAAATAATAACAATTTGTTTGTTAGTATTATGTCTGCAAGTAATCATAGTAAGAGTGGTTTTATTTAAATCTCTAGTGATAGTTGCAGTTCCTGTTTTTTCTATATCGTAAATATTATTTACTTTATAGGTATATTTAATACCACCATAGTAGATATAAGAAATATCACCAATGGTTAATTTATTTAAGTTTCTAAAATATGCAACTCTGCCTGATCCTGAATGACCTGCAAGAATAAAGTTGCCTTTAGAAATATTAGGCATAGTAGATCCTTTAAGAATCTCTACATTACGATTAACATTGTTATAATATTTGTCTTGAGATAAACCTCTTTTAAGATTTATTTTAGGTATTTCCAAAACTGCAATATAATCGTAATTAGTTTCATCAACATTTTTGTTTTCAACTTCTACAAAAACTTCTTCTTGTATAGTTTCTTCGTTTTGTTCTTCATTAAAGAACTCTTGAATATTATTATCTTCTATATTTTTTAATCTATAATCAGAGTAGATGTGATATCCAATTATAGATATACCAACAAGAATAGATAAAGAGCCAATTACTAAAAACTGGCTCTTAAACTTTTTCTTATTTTTTTCTTTTTTTATCATAAATAATAAATCCAATACCACCAATGATACATATTAAAACAATAACATCCATTACTTTTGAATCAGATATTCCTGTATTAGGAACCTCGATTATTTCATCTTTCATTACTGATTTAATAATGCTACCATCTTCTAGTATTTCAAACCACATCTTATCAGGATTTAGTTTGTATCCTTCTGGTGCCTCTTTTTCTAAAATATAGTATTTTCCATATTTGATTTTATCAATTGTAATCATACCATTTTCATCAGTGCGACCTTCATAAATAAGTTTATCGTTTTCATCAAAGATTTGAATTAATGTATTTGGAAGTGGCTCGTCAGTAGAAATATCAACTTTAGTGAATTCTAATGTACCAGTAATATCTTCATCTTTCATAGAACATTTTACAACTTCGCCATTTTCCTTTATTTCAAAATACATTTTTTCTTCATTGATTTTATAACCTTCAGGTGCTTCCTTTTCAAGAATATAAAACTTTTGATTTGCAGGAAGTTCATCGATTATTATTTTACCATTTGAGTCAGTCTTACCTGAATAGATTAACTCATCATTTTCAGTATAGATTTCAATAGTTGTATTAGGTAGAGTTTTAGATTCTGAAAAATCAGTTTTAGTGAACTCTAATTTACCTTTAGGTAGATAATTTTTTAAATTTAATTTAGTATCAACATTAGCTGTATATTGATCCTTATATTTTAAAACTACATCATATTTTTTAGTATCAATCATATTATTGTTTGCTGATTGAACTTCAACTAAATAATAGTTTCCAAGATATAAGTTACTAATAGAGCCATTACCATCTTTATCAGTAGTAATTGTTCCAACTAATGCATCTTTCTTATATTTTAATTTTCCAGTTGCAGAATAGATGTCAGTTTTAGCATATACATTATATTTAACACCTTCTAGGTTAATTTCTTTATAACTAAAAGACCCTTCATCAATAACTAATTCCTCACCAGTTTTATGAATATTGATAATACCTTTAACTTCTTGATTTTCAAATTTAGTTTCGAATAATATTCCATATTCATTGTCAGTAATTAGTTCTGCATTTTCGCCAATTTCAAATACTTGGCTTTCACTATTCCAAAGATATCCATCAATTTTTTGATCGACTTCTTCTAATTTATATTTACCACTATCAAGTGGGTATGGTGTCATTAAGATACCATTTGAATCAGTTTCATACTCACAAATAGTTACTGCAGTTGGGTATGAAATAGTTTGACAAACATATTCGTTTTTATCAACATTGAATATTTTGAATTTAATACCTTTTCTAGTAATAACTTCTTTTGTATCCTTATCAATTTTAATAACTTTTAATTTAGCTTTAATTTCTGCATTAGATACAACCATTTTTACATCCTTACCTGACTCTTTAACTTCAAGAGTAAAGTCATCAACTTTTTCATAATTATGAGTAGATGTTAATTGTTTTGCAGTATAAGTTCCATAAGGAAGTTTTACTCTAATATTACCATCAGATCCTGTAGTTGCCTCTTTAACTAATTCGCCTTTATTATTATAAAAACCAAACTTAACATTAGGTTCAGGAGTCATAATACCAGTTTTTTCATTTGCATATACTTTAGTAATATCAAATGTACGAGTTATAACTCTTTCATAAACTGATATTTCAGGGAATAAATTATCAGTAGTAATTTCAAAATAATATTTAGTAGAATCTAATTCGTATCCAGTTGATGGTTTTTCTTCAACTAAATAGAATCTTCCTAAACTAGGTAGGTATCCACTTGTAGCATTACCATCTTTATCAGTAGTAATTGTTCCTACCTTTAAATTATCTGACTCTCTATAAATACCATAAACTGCACCTTCAAGAGTAGCTTCACCTTGTGGTTTTTGTTCCATAGTATCAGCATCAGTTTTATGTGGAGTAATAGTTCCACCTTTAATTTCAACATTTAATCTAGCATAAGTTGGATCTATATCTCCACGAGAGAATACATTTTGAGATGTAGGATCTACATAAATAATTGGAGCAATTCCATATCTATTATTATTTTTAGATAATACAACTTCAAAGTTTCCAACTTCAGTTGCAGTAATGCTTAATGAATTACCATTAATAGATGCAGAACCACCATTAATAGATTTAATTGTATAACCATTACTTAATACACCATTAGTATCATCAAGAGTTTTAGTCTCACCAATGAACATTGATAAATTAGTTTGATTGAAACTAGGTACTTTATGGTGTTGTGCAAGTAAGTTCTCCATTTCTTGCATTTCAGCTGTGTATTTTGTAATTCTATTACCATTTAAGGTATCAGTAAAATATATATCATATTCAGTTGGTACAGTGTGCCAAATCATATATTGAGTAATAACATACCATTTAATATCAGTATGATCATGAGTAGCATCTTGATATCCATATCCATAATATGATAATTGAGATACTCGATTCCATTGAGCTTGACTCATATTAGAAACTATTGCCCAGTCAGAATCATAACCAGTTATTGGTCTTTCTTCAATTGGAACACCTGGCTGAACACAATACACAAAATGTCCATCACTTCTACGAGTAATAACGTTCATTTGTTGATATTTTCTTGTTGAACCATGTTCTTTTACTACATAGTTGTTGGCAATCCAATTACCTCCATCATTAATAACATCAGTATAAGTTGCAGCCTTAACATCCATTTTAGGTGCAACTACTAATGCAATCAATAATAAGAGAAACGATTTTAAATATTTCTTCATAATTTCCTCCTATAATTTTTCATAAAAAAAATACTCTTTCGAGTATTAATTTAAAGTATGATAATCAACTATATTACCTTCACGATCAATGAGTTGTAGCATCCAATAAGTAGTTCCACAATCATCATCCAAATATGGACAACTAACACTATAATCAAACATATACTTTTCTCCTGCATCAAGACAAGCTTGTTGAGATCTAAACTCACCAATGAACCAACTATTTATAAACTTTTTAGGTGTACAACTAGGAGTTGGTGGTGTTGGTGGTGTAGTATTTTCAATTACAGGTTCAGTTGTTTGAACTGGTTGAGATGAAACTTGGGGTTTATTCTCAACAACAGGAGTGTTATTTTTAGAATTACTTGTTGAATTATTATTGTTCTCTGATTTTTTAGTTGATGATGAAGTAGAATCCTTAACAACAGGATCTTCCTTTTTTTCACTTTCATTGTTGATAACTTCTTTTGTATCAACAACATCATCTTTTTTAGTGTCATCTTTTTCATCAGATGTAATTGTTTTAGAATCTTTTTCCACAATATTTGTGGATTTATGATCCAACTTATTATCCTTATTAAAGAATAATACAAATCCTACAACACATAATACAATAATTATAGCTGTAGGAATGATAATCTTTTTCATAAGATCACCTTCCTTTGATGAGATGTTAACTCTGTATGAGATAATTGTCAAATCAAGAATGATTTAAATATTGTTTTAAATAATCAAGATCGTTAATTAAATCAATTAAGTTACATCTTAACTCTATATTTTTTATATGTTTATTTTTCTTATCTTCAAAGTATTTTGCTAGAGTCTCAACATAATAAATACTTCGAACCTTATTCTTAATTTCGTCCTTTGCTGACTCCACATTATCTACTTTATCAAAGCAGTGGAAGTAATCTAGCATATCATATATTCTATTAACTAAATTATGACTTTTTACAAATGAGTGCCAAGTTTTCTTTTTCATATATCTTTAATACATAACACATTTCTTACATCAAAATCTTGTAAGTCAACTATTTCAAAATCAGAATCATCAAAAGATACTGCATCATAGAAATCTATATCTTCATTATCTACTAAAACACTAACTGCATTTTTAATAGCATCATTATCAACGACACCATATCTTTCAATAAAATTATAATTAACTAATAAATGTAATCTATAAAGCATATCTTGAATCTTCATTAAAATATAATCACGATTGGAACCATATTCCATCTCGTAATTTTTAGTGAATCCATCATATAAACTTTTATTGATTTTTTTGTCTTCAAGTAAATATCTCAAAATATCAATATTTTTAATATCTTGATTTTCAATTTTGCCTTCATTCAAAACTTCATTTATTGTTTTATTAAAATCTTTTTGTTTCATTATTTAAAATATCCTAAAATCCATGATACGAATTGAGTAGTTACAAGTGCAGATACACCTGCGATTATTGTAGTTTTTATCTTACGATCATAACTTGCTTTTTGATTATCATCACTTGATGCCATTTTAAGAGCATAATCTTTGGCAACAAAAAAAGCTGTTCCACCAATAACGAACAACCTTAAATATCCCATAGCATCATTAATTAATTTTAAAACATCTTGTAATATAGTTTCCACTAAATGATGCCTCCTAGTAAATGTTTATTATATTTGTTATAATGTAATAGGTCGAATAAAACGAGTGCCTTGTTAGTTCGACTTTTCTTATACAATAATTTATTAATTAAAAATCCCTCCTATAATGTGTTCTCATTATCGTATTCAAATTGTAATTTTAGTTGAATTCCTTTCTGAATTCTTTTTTTTATGACTTCGCAATATTTATCAGTAAGTTCAATTCCAATCCACCTTCGATTTAGAACTTCACATGCCAATAATGTAGAGCCACTACCACTTGTAAAATCCAAAACTAGATCACCTCGTTTAGAATAGGTAGAAACAATATATTCCATTAGAACAATAGGTTTTTGAGTAGGATGATATAAATCAGTTTCTCTTGCAAATTGAATAACATTTCTTGGGTAGTTTGCTTCTTCTTGAGTATAATTTACTTTTTCATCACTTTTTTTGTCACCTAAATAATTAATAGGTGTAGTAGTGACTTTAAGATTAACTGATATAGTTCCCTGTGGGTAATATCTCATTGGTGGTTTAGCAGATGCTACTGCACCACATTTTGAAAATACCATGATATCTTCATAACATCTTAATGGTTGATATTTAGCATTTTGAAATCCAGTTACTTGAGTTTTAATCCATTTCCAATCATAACGATATAATTTAGAATTACTCAATCGTAGATTACTACTAAATGGTTCATTACCAAAAAGAACAATAGCACCATCATCTTTAATCAGTTTAGAGAGCTTGTTCCACATCTGATCAAAAGGAATAATCTGATCCCAAGAATATCCAGTCACTGCATATGGTGGATCAGTTATAATAGCATCAACTTTTATTCCTTGCTCAATAAGATAATCCATTACTTTTAAACAATCACCTTTATATAAGTTACCTAATCTTGTAGAGTAGTATGGACTACAAGTTTCTAATTTGTCACCTCCTTATTATATATATTTAGTTTTTTGATAACGAGATCCCTATAAACTCGATGAATTACTTTATAGCATCAACGAATTTATCAAGACCACTTCTTAAGCAGAACTTAATAATTGCACTTTTCTTAACAATAGTTATATGTTTAGAATAAGTTCTATATTTACTTATAATTTCCTGATCGGTTAATCTATCAATAAAAGTAGCATCAAAGATATTTTTTTCATCTTTATTTAAAGTAGAGTAAGCAGTAAAGTAGCTGTTTAAGAAACTACTCATTTTTTCTTCATCTCTCATATTTTTGATAATTATGCTTTCTATTTTTGAACTAGTATTCCTTTGAGAAGAACCATATTTTTCCCCATACGATGCGATAGATGTAGAATTATAATTGAAACCATTTTCCAAAGTTAGTAGGAAGTTCTCGACAATATCGAGTGTTATAAATATTAGTTCTTTGAATTTTTCAATTGGATACTGATTAGCAACATAGTCTGTTAAAAATTCAGTTCTTCTTTTTCTCATATAGACCTCCATTTCTTACAAAATAAAAAGAGAGCAGTGACTAAAAAAAGTCAGTTTGCTCTCATGCACACATTAACACTACTATATAAAGATAGAGGGGAAAAATCTACTAGGACATTTTGTTGTAAGTTAGAATTATTATAATAGTTAATCCAAATCATATTACTCAATCCCCCTCAAGTATTACGATAGAAAACTCCTTTTAAATACTTGGTTCCTATAATAGCATTAGGGTTTTTTCAAGTCAATTCCCAATTCGTGGAATAAATAAAAAAAGGATCTTTAAATCCTCTCCTTATAGTTATGACTCATTATAATCATTTTATCCCTTGACTTTTGAAAAATCAAACACTTTATATGATAAGTTATAAACTCTTTATAAACTCTAAATGTCGATTTAGCCTTGTTTTACAAAGTCTTCTGAAGTTTCGTAGATTAAAATATCGTCAATTTCACAATCTAAAATATAACAAAATTTAGCAAGAATTTCCGATGTAAATGCATAATTCTCACCATTATAATACTTCTTAACAATTTCATATTTTACATTTGCAAGTTTGCTCATAGTACTAATTGAAATGCCTTTTTTATCCATAAGCTCATTTAATTTAAGTTTAACATTTCCGAAATTAGTTTTATAATCTATTTCCTTAATACCCATGATACCCATCCTTTCTTGAAACTAAAAAAAGAGCAGTACTACCAAAAAATTATGGATAATACTGCTCCCATATAAGTTTAAATATTTTTTACTACCTTAATCATTATATCACATAATTCGACAATTTTATAAAAAAAAATAACTATCCACATCAGAATAGTCAAAACTTTACGAATTAGTATTATATAATTTCGATCAAATGAGTAAAAAAATCATTTATAGTTGAAAAGTTAATTTTATCAAGATAATCCAAGAATAGTGAATGAATATCTTTTTTGTTTAATGATCTATCAATAGTTATTTCTAATAGATCATCATCCTTATTTATATATAGCTTAAGAAAATAATAATTTTTCATTTCATAATCCAGTTTGTTCGTGGCATCTTTCTTTTTTTCAGGAATTGATTTTTCATAAGTAAATAAGTTTAAAGTATATGAATCCTTATTAATAGTATGGTGGTCAATAGCAAAATCACTAATACTTTTATTATTAGTTTCAGAGTCTACAAAAACATTAGTAATTGAATTTTTTTTACTTTGAATTATTGATTTTAACTTATTAAAATTATCCATAACTAACCACCTGTAAAAACATTATAACACACTACAAAAAATATATTACATTTCTTTATTATTATTTTCACTTTTTTTATTTTTATTCCTTTTTAGTTTATTTAATAATCTATCTTTTTTATATTTTATAATGTCATCCTTATAATATATATACTGGCATATAAGACTTGTATCTGCAAAATCCACATCCTCGTATTTATCTTTAGGTTCAACATACGAAATTAAATGTTTTTTAAATTGTGCCATTTCTTCTTCAATATCATCAGGTAAGGATCCACAATATTTTCCTTCAAGTGCATCAAGTGTTTGTAATATTACAAACATACCTTCATGAATCTCGTGGTTATCATAAACATATTTACTCATAAAAAAATCACCTCGTGTGTGATGTTAACTCTTAATTATTTTTATTACAAGTCATTTCTAAAAAAAGAGTAGAAATAATCTACTCATAAAACATAATATCTTAATCTTGCGAACTAAACGATAAATTGTAATTTAAATTATAGTTTTACATAGCAAATTTTTATAATAAGTTTGTGGCTTTCTGTATGAAAAAAGTGTTCTTTTATAATTTTACCTGTTACATAATTATTCATTATTATCCCTCCTAGTAAAAATTATAAATTGTTTCATAAAAGTTATCAACCTACTTATCGTAGATATATTTTTTTATGTTTTTTCTATTATTTTATTATCCTGAATTTCATATATAATATCTGCTACATTTTCAACCAATCGTTTATCATGTGATACAAATATTATTGTTCCTCTATATTGTTGCATAAGACTTTCTAATGCAACTATACTTTGTATATCTAAATAATTGTTTGGCTCGTCCATAATTAGCACATTATATCTTCCAAGTAACATTTTGCAAAGTAATATCTTTATAACTTCTCCACCACTTAAAGTTTTCATTTCTCTAGTAATTACATTTTGTTTTATTCCAAGCATTGCTATCATACTTCTTATCTCTGATATTGAATAATCTGATGCTTTTCTTAAAAATTCTAAAACATTTTGTTCTTTTTCAAATTTATATCCATTTTGTGCAAAATATCCAATTTGTACTTTGGGTGATATTTCTATTCCTTCTTCTTTGTTTAAAATCATTTTTAATAATGTTGTTTTTCCAGTTCCATTTGCTCCAGTAATTGCTACTTTTTTACCAAGTGGGATTTTAAATTTTGCATTTTCAAATATAACTTTGTTTGAAACTTTTTTATTTAAATTATCACTCATAATTGGAACAGGATTATACATTTCAAGTGAGCTACTAATTTTAAAATGTATTTGTCTTTCTTTTGTTGGTTTACTAATTTCTTCTAATTCTTCCATTCTCTTTTCTGATACTTTTGCTGATTTATGCAAAGCTTTTTCTTTACTTCCTGTTGATTTTTGATGTGCTAATCTTCCACCATTTTCTGTATTTTTTTGACTTTTTCTTTTTCCAACTTTTTGTGCTTGTTTTAATTTTTCATCTACTATTTTTTCTAACCTTTGTTTTTCATTTACATATTGTTCATATTTTCTTATATGAGTTCTATTTTCTTGTTCTTTTTGTTCTAAATATTGTGTATAATTTCCCCAATATTCTGTGATCTTCCCATTTTCAATTTCCCATATTTTATTTACAATTTCATCTAAAAAATATCTATCGTGGCTAATTACTACTACGCTTCCAGAATAATATTTTAGCGTATTTGTTATATATTCAATACTTCCATTATCTAAGTTGCATGTTGGCTCGTCTGCAAATATTGCATCACTATTTTCTGCTAATGCTTTTGCTATTTTTAACATAATGACCACTGCACGACAAATTTCTTATAAGCGTTCTGACTGGACTCAAAAGCGACAAGAATACACTCTTACATACAAATATCAACTTGTAATTTAAATCAATTATCATATATGGCTCAACAAACAAAGCGTTGGAATTTCCAACGCTTTGTTTGTTAATTTCATTATACATTATTTCTATGATAAGGCTTTCTTTTACGATTTGAATTCCAACTTTTTGCCTTGCTATTGTTTCTGTGATTTTTTTGAAGCTTGTTATTTTGCTTGTTCATATTGTTAAATGAATTTACAACTAACTGTTTATTAGCATCTGTTCCGTACAAGAAAAAAAGCTTAAAAACCTTTAAAATTGATTCATATGGTACTTCGCTTATTTTTGTTGTCTTGTCTATCTTAATCTGACCCCAAACTCGTTTAATTTGATTGCTTGAAAACAATGTTTTAATCTTTGCAAAGAATGTTTCACCCTTGTTAGTATAAATATATGCAAGAAAATCTTTATATAGTTTTTCCTCTTCCTTTTTAACATCAGGAAATTGCTTTCTTTCAAAGGAAGCCAAAACGATTCTTGCTTGTGGTGCTGGCTTAAAATCAGACGGATCGAATCTATATTTTAAATCCATATCAAAAAATGGTTTATAAAGCATTGATCTTAATGTTTCAGCTCCGTATGGATTACCTGCGTATTTTATAAATGGCTCATATTGCATTATTAAAAACATTTTCTCATTCTTTTTGTCGCTCAAAAACTTATTTAGTATTTCAGAGGTAATGTTAAATGGAATGTTTGAAAAAACGCAATAACTAGGAATTCTAGGAGTATAGTTTAAAATATCCCCATAAATTATGTCAACTTTATTGTTGCTTTGAAATTTGTTTTTTAGCTTTTCGTATAGTTCTTCATCAAATTCAATGGCAACAACCTTTCTTGCTTTATGAGCTAATTCGTTAGTAATTATTCCTTTTCCAGGACCAATTTCTATAACCACATCGTCCAACTTTATATTACAGATTCCTATTAAGTGCCTAACTAGCTCCTTGCTATGTAAAAAATTTTGAGTGTCCTTAATATTTCTCATAGTATCTCCTAATTATAAAAGGTTTTCAATTTTTAACTTCATGTATCATATTTTTACAACATTTGTTAGAAACATTATATATTTTATTATATTTATATGTAAAAGTCAATACAAAATTGATTTGAGTTTAGGTTTTTTTCTGCTTTTTTACTTATTTTTTCATGTAGAAACAAAATTTTATATTTTTTTTACTGAAAAGTAAATTAAAATCAAAATTTTGACATGCTAAGTTAGAACATATTGTTATGTTCTTTTTTTGAATACTAAATTAGTTTAATTTAGAGGACTAATTGTAGTTGTTTTATTTTCTCTTGATGTTCTATCTTTTGCCATTCTTTTATCCCAGTATGACAATATTTTAATATTTCTTTTATTCCTCTTGCCATTTGTGAAAGCCATACAATAATTTTTCCTCTTAATGGTTTACTTGCCTCTATTATCTTTATTACTAATAATTTCTTATCTATTTTATCACTTAACATTGCCATATATCCTAAGTGTATTGTAAGCATCATATTTAGAGTATTCATTGATTTTAAAGTTCTTACTCTCATATTCTCAAAATCATATTCTTGTTTCTTTCCTCTAAAATGTTCTTCTATTCTCCATCTTGATAAATATAATCTTACTATCTTGATTACATCTTCTTTCTCTGTATATTCTAAATTGGTTAGTAATTTCATAGGGTTTTCTCCAAGACCATATACAATTACTAATGTATACTCTTTTTTATTATATGGAAACTTTGCCTTTGTATATGAAGTCATTAATTCCTTTTCGTCATTATCATCAAATAATGCTTTCATTTTTATTTTGCCTTTTCTTCCTTTAGCTATTTCTTCTACACTATGTCTTTTCCCTTTTAATAATAAAACTCTTTGATCATCTAGTCTTATCACAAATTTATGCTTACTCATATAATCAATTATTTTATTATCATCATAGCCTCTATCAAATATTCCTATGAAATTGTCTCCTACTAAATCTTCTGCTGCATTTATGCTTTCCATTGTGTATTTATTTTTACTTTCAAAATTCTTACTTTTACAAGAATATATCTGACTATAGATACTTATAGGTTGTTTTTCATTTTTCGTAAGAATTGTAGCTTCACACACATGATATCCATTTACTATTTTCTTATCTTGACTAGATGCATCTATCACTCTATCTAAATCTTCTAACTTTCTACTATATTCTTTATTGATATCACTATCATCAAATAAGACCACAGGATTATTCAAATCAACATTCTTCTTAACTTCCTTCAGATAATTATTCAAAATTATATTTGATTCATCATCATACAAATTAGCTAAATTATCACATAATCTTTCTATTGTGTAATTCAGTTTAATATCTTCATTTAACGATCTAGCTATTTCAGATATCAAACAACTACCACTTTTCGCTAGTCCAAATTGCATATCCATTATAAATTTAGTAGTTGGTTGATTGACACCTTCAGAAATTTTTTTAGAAAAATTTAATAAATCTCTTTTTACTTCATAGGCATTCATAGTATAATTATTCATAGGAAAAACCTCCAATTATTTTTGTTTAGTATATTTTTTTGGGATAACTTAATTTTACTAAATTTTGGAATGTTTTTCCTTATTTTTAGGTTAAAAAAGTGAATCTGTGGAAAACACAAATTCACTTTTTCTATGTCAAGAATTATTTTTACCTAAACTCAAAAAAATTGATAAAAAAATTCAAAATAAAATTGATAGAAAAATTCAATATAGATTTGGTGGCTAAAATGGTAAATGTTTCCATTCTAGCCATTTTATTTTTAACTATTTTTTACTCTACTTTCCATTTCTTCGATTTTTCCTTTTAATCTATAGGATGGTCCTGTTATTTTGATAATACTTGAATGATGCAGTAATCTATCTAATATTGCATTGGCTAATGTATTATCACTAAAAACTTCTCCCCATTTTGAAAATGGCTGATTTGTCGTTATTATTGTTGAACTTTCTTCATATCTCTTAGCTATTAATTGAAAGAACAAATTTGCTCCATCTCTATCTACAGGGAGATATCCGATTTCATCAATTATTAATAATCGGTATTTACAAAATTGTTTTAATCGTTGTTCTAATCTATTTTCTGCATGAGCTTTTTTTAGTTGCATTATTAAATCGTGGCATGATATGAAATAGGTTAGATATCTTTTCTTTGCAGCAGCAATTCCTAAACTTATTGCTAGGTGTGTCTTTCCTACACCACTCGATCCAACAAATAATATATTTTCTTTATTTTCCATAAATCTTAATGTTTCTAAATCTAATATTTGTTGTTTGTTTATTTCTGGTTGATAACTAAAATCAAAATCTTTTATTTCTTTTTCAAAAGGAAATGCTGCAACCGTTACTTGTATTTTTGATGCTCTTTCATCTCTATAGATTATTTCTTCTTCAGTTAGCTTATATAATACATCTACAATTGATATATCTTGTTCTTTTATACTTTCTAAATAATTTGGTAAAAAAGTTACCATTTTATCCAATTTTAATGTTTCTAAATTATTCATTAACTTATTATAATTTATCATTTTTTATTACTCCTTCTATTCTAAAAATATATCCATTTTGGTTAGATTTTCTTCTATAAATTCATCTATTTTATCATCACTTTTTCTTTTCATTGCATCAGATTTTAATATCTCATGAACATGTTCTTTTTTATAATTTAAATATTTTCCGTGAAATTTTGTGACTTACTATCAAATCTGTTGTATAATATATATCAAGAGTATCTTCATATTCATTAACTGTGAGATACTTACCAATATATTTTATAGGAACAGAATATTTATGTTTTTTATATGTTATCATAGATTCTTTTGATACTTTGTACCCCTTATTTTGGCGGAAATATGGGCACATAAGAGCCATTGACGGCATATTATATAAATATTTTTGTTCCTCTTTTAATCTATCTATAGGTTTCTCTACAAAATTTAAGTCTTCATTATTAATTTCTTCTTTTAGTTTATTTACTATATCATCAAGCTCTTCTATTGTGGTAAATTCTTTATTATAAACTTTAAGTCTGTCCATTAACTTTGCTACACATTCAACTTTTCCTTTTGTCTGTGGCCTATATGGTCTACATGTATTTACATTAAATCCCATATCCTTAGCAAATTGAGCAAATTTTTTACTTTATCTAATGAAATATCAGATTTTTCATTAATCATTTCTGCTGAAATTTCTCTTAATCTTTCGTATCTTTCTGTGTCATAAACATTATTTGAGTATTCAATTCCTGCTTGTGCTATACTTTGTATTTCAATAGCCCATTTTAACCATTTTTCCATATACAATTCTCCCTACAAATTACTATTTGTCTTTCTAATTATACCACATTTTTTTAATTTTAATTGAGCGTAATATTACTATTTTTAGATTTAAATAAATTTATAATAAAAAAACGACTTTTCCTTTATAAAATAAGGAAAAATCGGAATAAACTCTGGCAGGGGCAGAAGGACTCGAACCCTCGCGAATGGTTTTGGAGACCATCATACTACCACTATATTATGCCCCTAGAACAGCTCAATTAAGAGCATTTATATTATAACATATCGTGACAATAATTATCACTTTATGATACAATTTGAATTGAAATAATATGTTATGATTTTTGAATTATGCCACCAAAAGTGCCACCAGTTCAATGCATAGCATTTTGGGAAGTCAATAGTTATAAGGTAAAATCAATCTTTTTAACTTCAATATCGGAAGTTTTGGAGACCATTATTATACCATTTAACTAATCCCCTGTATCTTACTAATACATTGAATTTATTACATATCCATCTATCTAATGAACGGATTTGGAGACCATTATTATACCATTTAACTAATCCCCTGTATAAACAGACAAATTGATTATATCATAATAGATATTGAAAAAGCAATAGATTTTTATTATTAGAAAACACATTCAATATTATAAAATATAACATAAAGATTTTTTTGGCCTTTGACAAATCTGGTTATTTCCAAACTGGATTTGTCAAAGGTTTTTTCAACTAAAAAAATGAACTAGTTTGTTAAAACGATAAAAAACAAATTTATTTTTTCATCGTTTTCTTCCTATATTTTCTTCCATTACACTATCAGAAAAATCATTAATTGTTTTTACCACAGGATTAATAAGAATTGTCCCTTGTGGTATATTAGAAGAGTCAGATAAATTATTATAATTTTTTAATTCTACCTCAGAGGTATCAAAGTATTTAGCTACATCCTGTATAGACTCATTTCCACTTGTAAAATATAATAAATCATTCCCTAGACTGCTAGAATCCAAATAACTTTTAAACCTAGATAAACAATCTAAGATTATCTCTCCTACTAAATCAGTACTATAATGACCAGTACCAAAAGAAACCGTAACAAAACTTGTTTCATAATTTGTATCAATTTTAGTTTCTGTATTAGTTGGTATAGTAGAAATTATATTTCCCTTTTCATCATTGAAAAAACCTCTTTTTCCACCTAATATCCCAGAAACAGGAATTTTTTTAGAATAAAGAGCTGCTCCCATAGCCAAAACTAGTGAATCCGAGTTTCCTTCTCGATAATTTGAACTCGGAGCAAAAAGAACAGCGCCTTCACCTGAATAGTATTGTTGATCAAGCGTAATAACAATGGCGTTATTATAATTAATATCTTTTCCTTTTTTAGAAATAGAGATATTAATTCCACTATCACTTAAATAGTTGCAGACACTATCAAAAAAATTATCACTACAATCATCATCATTAATAATAATACGTTGAGTCATATTATTACTTTGAAATTCATTTAAAGATGAATTATTAAAATCAATATTTACCAAAGTATCCCTCCTAATAAAAGTATAATTATAAAATAAATAAAAGTCAAAAATAAATGGAAAATTAATATAATAAAAAAATATTCATATTTAATTTTCTCATGTTATAATAAAAAAGTAATATCATTATTATTAATAATGAAAGGAGAAAAAATATGAGAATAGGTTTATTCGGTACAGGTGCATATGGCCTTGCCTTATCAAGTGTTTTGGTAGATAATAATTGTGAAGTTACGATGTGGACAAAATTTGAAGAAGAAAAAAATAGTCTTGAAAAAACAAGAAAAGCTGATAATTACATTCCAAACTATAAAATAGAAGACTCTATTAAGTTTACAACAAATGTAGAAGAGTGTATAAAGGATAAAGATTTATTGATAATAGCAATTCCAGCTGCATTTGTAGATTCATTATGTATAGAAATGAAACCGTTTATAAAAGGAAACAATATATTAATAGCAACAAAGGGAATAGAACAAGGAACTGGATTATTTATGCATGAAATAGTAAAGAAACATTTAAATACTAGAAATATAGCTGTTATTAGTGGTCCTACCTTTGCTGTAGACATTGTAACAAAAATGCCAATTGGCCTTTCAATAGCAAGTAAAAGCCCAGAAACAATTCTTATTTCGAAAGGAGCATTGCAAAACAATTACGTTAGACTAAGAGAAACAAACGATGTAACAGGAGTAGAAATTTGCGGTTCCATAAAAAACGTAATTGCTTTAGCAGCAGGAATGTTAGAAGGATTAAAAGCAAACGAATCAACTAAAGCAATGTTAATTGCAGAAGCTATGCATGATATGGAAGCCATACTAGATGCTTTTAACTGCAATAAGAGAACTGTTTTATCTTATTCAGGGATAGGAGATTTACTATTAACATGCACATCAACAAAAAGTAGAAATTTTAGTTTTGGAAAATTACTAGGAGAAAATACGGAAAGAGAAAAAATCAAAGAATACCTAGAGCAAAAAACAGTTGAAGGATATTATACATTAGAATCTATTTATCAGCTTTTAAAAGACAAAAAAGTTACAATACCAATGATTGATTTAATATATGAAATTGCTGTAAAAGGGAAAAAACCAGATTTATTATTAACCTTTTTAGTATATAAATCATAAAAGTATTAGGAGGAAATATGGAAAGATTCATGACAAAATTTTTAAAATCAAGTTTAATAAGCTCTATTACTTTATTAATAATTAGTTTATTCTTATTTTTTGAAACAGAAGCAACTATTATTACTATTTCATATATAATAGGTAGCATATTAATTGCTATAGGTACAATAACCATTATGAAATACATTAATAATTTAAAAAGTAGTATTAGAAATGAATTAGATATAATCTATGGAGTAGGAATGGCAATATTAGGTATAATTGTTATTAGTAATCCAAAAGGTCTTGCTTCAATTATTCCATTTGTATTAGGAATTATAATGATAATTACTAGCGCAACTAAACTACAAATAAGTTTAGATATAATGAAAAAAAATGAAGGCAAAATGACCACTTCAACAATATTATTATTAATAACATGTATTTGCGGAGTGGTTTTAATTTTCAATCCCTTTAGTGGAGCTAAAATATTAGCTAAAATTATAGGGATTATTATATTGATATATGCAATATTAGATATAGTTTCTACATTTAAGATTCAAAAAATAATAAAGAAAAGAAATATAAAAGAAAAGGATATAGTTACAGAAGCAACAGTAATTGAAGATAAGACAAAGAAAATTGAAGATATAAAAAGAAAGAAAGGAAAAAAGAAAGAAAATGATTAATTATTATTCTCAAATATTAAGCCTAATGGATACACTAAATGAGTGGAATGAGAAACTAAATAGCTTTGCAGCATCACATATGGATAACGTATGGGTAGGAACAGTAATAGGAGCGGGACTATTAGTTTTAGCAATATGGGGTATAAATGCGTTAAATAGAAAATAAAGACAAAGAGGTAATAACATGAAAAATGAAAAATTAACAGTAGGAACAAAATATGAGATACATGGATATAAACATGATGGAAAAATACATCGTTCCTGGGATGAAGCAGTTTTATTGGAAATACACGATGATTATCTAGTGTTTGGAAACGAGAAAACAAAAGTTGTGGAAGCAGACGGAAGAACATGGAGAACAAAAGAACCGGCAGTTTTATATTTTTATTACAAAGAATGGTTTAACGTGATAGGACAAAATAAAAGCAATGGAATATATTATTATTGTAATATAGCATCTCCATTTATAATAGAAAATAAAACAATAAAATATATTGATTATGATTTAGACTTGAGAGTTTTTCCAAATGGTAGTTTTAAAGTTTTAGATAGGGGAGAATATAAATATCATAAAAAAATAATGAATTATCCAAACATAATAGATAAAATATTGAAATATGAATTAACAAAATTAATAGAAAAAGTAAAAAAGAAGGAAAGCCCATTCCAAGAAGGAATGGTAGAATACTATTGTAGAATATATAAATCTATAATTCAGAACAATTAAAGCAAAAAAAATAAAAAAAGTAGTTGACTTTACTTTCCGGGTTTGATATATTATTGGT
>CAMVAN010000023.1 GCA_947165475.1 uncultured Caryophanales bacterium
GAAAACACAAATTCACTTTTTTTATGTCAAGAATTATTTTTACCTAAACTCAAATATTTTTTTTTAATTTAAACTTTTTTATCCTCTTTTTCCATGCTATAATGGGATTGTATGGAGAGGTTGGTAGTATGGCAAAAAAAAATAATAAACCTTATAATAATTTTAAAAAGGATAGAACTATTAATAATAAGAAATATAATAATAGTAATAAAAATTTTAATACTAAAAGTATTAAAAAAATTGATAATGATTTAGATAGTACTACTAGAATTCGTGTTGACTCTTTAAGATTAGATGATTCGGAGACTTTAGATACTAGTTTTTTAGAAGGAAGAGTAAAAAATAATAAAGTTATTAAAAAGAAAAAGGAAAAGTTATTAACTTCTAAAAAAGATTATTTTAAAATATTTAGGTTTTTTAAAAATATTTTTTATTTAGGTGGTACTTTTACATTGTTAATATTAGCTTTCTTAATTGTAAAAAATAAAGTTCTTTTTAATATCTCACCTATAGAGAAAGATAATGTAGTTCTTGAGAAAAAAGTTGAGAAAGTAATTGATGATAATTATCTATTTATTGGGGAAGGTCATACAAAAAACTTTGATTTTGATAATTTTCAGTTGGATTATCATTATATAAATATGGGTGATGATAAATTATTATTGGAAGAGTTACTTTCTGATTTAAGAAAAAAAGTGTATGATTTTAATCCATCTATTATTTTTATTCAGGTTGGTATGAATGATATTATTGATGGTAGAAGTATTGAGGATGTTGTAAAGGATTTAGAGACAATTCTTTTAAAAATAAAAGAAAACCGTCCTTATGCTAAAATATATGTAGAGTCTATTTATCCTATTAATAAGGAGATTGATGATTTTGATGATGATTATAAGGAAATTAATAATTATTCTATTGTTAACTATAATAAGCAGATAGAAAAGTTATGCGAATCATTAAATATTAATTATCTAGATGTTTTTTCACAATTATCTGTTAATAATCAATTAAATGAAGAGTATACTGATGATGGTGTTTTTCTAAATGATAATGGTTATAAAAGGTTGTATAAAATAATTAGAAAGATTGTAGATGATGAAAAATGAGATGGAATTATAATAGAAAAAAGGTTATTCTATTAAGTATTATATTAGTATTATTAATTTTATCTTATTTTGGATTTGCTTTATATAAATATTTATCTTTAAAAAAATATGAGGGTACGATTTATCCTAATATTTATTTAGATGAATATAATTTAGGGCATTATTCTTATGATAAGGTTCCTGTAAAGATTGAATTTTATCGTGATATAATTCTTAGTAAATCTTTAAAGATTAAAGTTTTAGACAAAGAATATGATTTTAAGTATTTAGATTTAGGAATTGTAGTTGATTATGATAGAAGTGTTAGTCAAATAAAAAATTATCAAAAATCTTTAGGATTTAGTAAAAGTCTTAGATTTATAAATGGTAAAGAGAAAAAGATATTTCCAATAAAGTATAGTATTGATAAGAATGTATTAAGTAATTTTTTAATAAATTTAAAGTCTCAGGTTGATACTTTGCCTGTAGATGGTTATTTTGATTTATCAGATGGTGTTCATTATATAAATGGAATTCCTGGTAATTCTTTAAATATTGAAAATAGTTTACAAGTTATTTCTAGTATTGTAGAAAAAGATAAGTTGTCTAGTGAGGTTATTGATTTATCAACAGATTCTATTGCTGCTGGGGGAAATGAGACATATGCTTCTATTGATACTATGACTTCTTCTTTTACAACAAATTTTATGCCAAATACTTATTTAAGGAATATTAATTTAAATACTGCTTTATCTTATATTAATGGTAGCATTGTAAATCCTGGAGAAGTGTTTAGTTATTGTGATAAGGCGGGTCCCTTTAATAAAAAAGGATATGTATTTTATTATGAGTTTGTTGGTAATGGAGTTTGTCAGATTGCTACTACTACTTATAACGCTGCTTTATTAGGAGGTCTTGAAATTGTTAAAAGATATCCTCATGCTAAAAAGAGCTTATATGTAGATGGTGGTTTAGATGCTACTGTTGCTAGTTATTCTAGTGGATGGTGTGTTGATATGCAGTTTAAGAATACTTATAATTTTCCTATTTATATTAAAGCCTATTCTTCTGGGGGACAAGCTCATGTTGAGTTTTGGTCTAATCATGATGCAAAAGGAGGATTAGAATATACAACTAGTTCTTCTAGAATAGGAGTAAGAGGTTATAAATCTTATTTACATACATGGAAAGATGGTCAAGAAATTGATGTTAAAGAAATCGCTACTACTTGGTATACTGAAGAATAATTGTTTCATATTTTTTTAATTTTTTCATATGTTATATTAGAAAGCGAGGATTTATATATGGAAATATTAAAAGTAAGTAGTAAATCAAAGCCAAATAGTGTTGCAGGAGCTTTAGCAAATGTTTTTCGAGAAAAAGGGAAGGTTGAAATTCAAGCCGTTGGTGCTGGGGCATTAAATCAAGCTATTAAATCTATTGCTATTGCGAGAGGTTTTGTTGCTCCAAGTGGAAAAGATTTGGTTTGTATTCCAGCTTTTTCAGATATATCTATTGATGGAGAAGAGAGAACTGCTATAAAATTAATTGTGGAGGCTAAATAGTTTGTTTTTTCAAAAAAGTGCTTAAAGCACTTTTTATTATGATAAAATTATTATAGATATAGAAAAGCAGAGCTATGAAAATTTATTTGTTGCTGGAGTAGATGGATTATAGGTATTGATTGTAAAAAAATATTGCTATTAATTTGTTATATATTTTTTTTATGTATAATTATTATAATACTCTTGATATTCATGATAATGTTAATTTGACTACTTATGGTAATTCTATTTTTAGAAAGTCAAAAGGAATCCCTTATGTTTTGGAAGACCATTTTCAAATTGGAGATATTTTAGTTTATATTAATAAGGATGATCCTACTTTAGGTGGAAAAGATTGTATGGAGATTTGTTCATTTATATATTTAGGTGATGGTTTGTTTAAGGGTAAAAAGAATAATAAAGAAATAATATTTAAAAACAATTATTTAAATTAGATGATTAAGGATAATATGTATACAGATACAAAATTTATTACTTTACTTGGTAAGGATTATTATGTAATATTAAGGCCAGGATTAGTATATGGATATTAATATTATTATAAATGAAAGTAGGAGTGGATTTGAAGGTATAATCTAGTTATTTTAAATAATAGTTAAGTGATAAGATATTCTTTTCACTTTTTTTTGTTTTTTTTTCATGTTATTATATAGTAGGATGGTGATAATGTGAATGATTCTAAAGATAAAGGTTATACTATATACTGTTCTCGATGTGGAGCTGAGATGAATAGTAATTCAAGATATTGTATGAAGTGTGGTAATTTGAATTATGATCATAGTGCAAATGCTAATATGAAAAATTATATAAAAAATGATAATTCTTCTTATCAAGTTGGTTCTGGAAGATTAATAGTTGGTAATGTCACTAATCAAACTATGACTATTTTTGCTAATAATACTGGAAATAAAAATATTTCTTTCTATGGTACCTTGATACTTTATTTATTAAGTTTAATTATTAGTTTCTTTTTTACTAATAGTTTATCAGCGTTTAATTTAATGGATATTCTTAATTCTTTATTTCCATATTGTGTTATTATTTTATCTATTATATTTTTTTATATTTATTGTTTTCAGTTGATATTTGTAAAATGTAATAAACCTTGGTGGGCAAGCTTGATTCCTATTTATAATGTCATGATTTTATCTGAAATTGGTTTTCGTAAAAAATGGATTGGACTATTATGTTTTATTCCAATTATAGGTTTTTTTGTAGGACTAGTTTTACTATATCAATTGGGGAAAAAGTTTAAAGTAAATGGTATTTTAGTTGTAATTCTTCCAATCCTTTATTTACCAATAATAGGTTATGGAGATAAGTCTTTTGATGGAGTTCAGTTTGTTAACGAAAAAAATCCTTTAGAAGTGGATTATAAAAGAAAAAAAATTATTTTATTACTTACTATATTATTCTTTATACTAGGAATTGGATGCGTTTTTATTTCTAATCAAAGCAGTGTAGAAAATGGATGGAGTAATTTCAAAAAATATTATTATGTTTATTGTGCTAATAAGATTACTTCAAAAGTAAAAAAACAGTTTGATAAAGGTAATTATAGTTGTGAGAATGATTCTAATTCTAATTATGAATATTATTTTTATTATCCTAGTATTGAAGATTATGTATATGTTCCTTTTGCATATTTAAGAGAAGATTTATCTGGTTATGTTAAGATAATCGTTAATGATGGTGGAGAAGATATTTTTATAAGTGTTTCAGATGGTAAGTATGGATTCCCATTAACAAGAATTAATGATATTAATACTAAGAAAGTAAAAGAATATTCTACTGATTATTCTATTAGTGATTTTTCTAATTATTGTCATGTGAAATAGTGGAGTTTTTATTAAAATAGAAAATGTTACTGGAAATAATTCTCAATTTATAGTTAAGAAGTATTTTAAGTCATTTTAAATAATCGCTTGCATAAATAATAAAAATTTAATATAATTAATTCAAGTCGATAATTAGAACTAATAATAAGTATCTTATAGTTTAGAGAATTCGTGTTTGGTGGAAACGATGTATAAGACTTATTTATCTACTCTATAGATGAAGAAATTCCGGGATGACCGTTATCAAATAAAGTAAATTTAAGGATGGTACCGTGCTTTTTGCACTCCTTGTGGTATCATTCTTTTTTTTGGGGAGGTGATTATGTGATAGATTTACATCATGATTTATTATCGATATTATATTATTCTTATATAAGAAATGATTATTCTTATGTTTCAAGCTGGATTAAAAACTTTCATGGAAATAATGTCTCGGGATTACTTGCAAATTTATATTTTATGAATTTAGATGAGATGGAGAAAGAAGTTGGATGTAGAGATTTTGATGTTATTGAAATGTTTAAAATTTCAACTTCTTTATTTCATAAGTATCTTCCTAATACTAAAGTTTTATTTAGTATAGAAGGATGCGATTATATTGAATCAATTGATCAATTAGAAGAATTATATAATCTTGGACTTCGAAATATATTATTAGTTTGGAATAATCCAAATAAATATGCCTCTGGTAATTGCGGAAGATATGGTTTAACTGAGGAAGGAAGAGTGTTTCTTAGAAAAGCGATTGATTTAGGAATTTCTATTGATTTAAGTCACATGAATCGACAAACTTTTTTTGATACAATTGATTTTATTAAAGAGGAAAGAAGCAATGGGAAAAATCCCAAAGTGATTGCTAGTCATTCTAATTGTTTTTCAATCTGTAAACATTTGAGAAATTTAGATGATGATCAATTAAGAGCTTTAAAGAGTGTAGATGGACTGCTAGGACTTGTAGCTTTCGGAGGATTTACTAGGGATGAGGGAGATTCTACTGATTTAAAAGAATTATATTTAGAACATGTTTCTCATGCGGTCTCAATTATCGGAATTGATTCTGTTGGTATTAGTACAGATGATATGACTTTTTCAAAGAAATTATTTTTGGAAGACTTTGGAGAAATGGTGTTTGATTATAGTAAAGTTAAAATAGATTTAGAAGATTTATTAAGTAAAAAGTTTAGTAGAGAAGATATAAAAAAGATAATGTATTTTAATAGTTATAATAAATTATTTAAGGAGTGATAATATGATAGATATTAAATTAATAAGAGAAAATAAAGATTTAGTAAAGGAAAATATTAAAAAGAAATTTCAAGATGAAAAATTACCATTAGTTGATGAAGTATTTGAACTTGATAAGAAAGTTCGTGAAGTTCAAGTTAAAGCTGATGGGTTAAAAGCTGATAAGAATAAACTTAGTGGTGAAATTGGCAATTTAATGAAAGATGGCAAGAAGGATGAAGCTGAAAAGATAAAAGAGGAGATTGCGAAAACTGCGGAAGAGATAAGTGCTCTAGAAGAAGAACAAGAGAAGCTTTCTAAAGATATTCGTGATCGTATGATGGTTATTCCTCAGATTATTGACGATTCTGTTCCTATTGGACATGATGATACTGAAAATGTTGAAGTACAAAAATTTGGTGATCCAGTTGTTCCAGATTATGAAATTCCATATCATGCTGATATTTTAGAAGCTGTTGGGGGATTAGATAAAGATGCTGCTGGTAGAACATCTGGACAAGGTTTTTATTATTTATTAGGTGATATAGCAAGACTTCATGAAGCTATGATTGCTTATGCTAGAGATTTTATGATTGATCATGGATTTACTTATGCTATTCCTCCTTTTATGATTCATAGTGATGTTGTTACTGGTGTTATGTCTTTTCCTGAAATGGAAGCTATGATGTATAAGATTGAGGGAGAAGATTTATACTTAATTGGTACTAGTGAACATTCTATGATTGGTAAATTTAAGGATCAAATTATTAAGAAGGATGAACTTCCTATTCATATGACAAGTTATTCTCCTTGTTTTAGAAAAGAGGGAGGAAGTCATGGACTAGAGGAAAGAGGTTTGTACCGAGTACATCAGTTTGAAAAACAGGAAATGATTGTTATATGTGAACCTGAAGAATCTATGGAATGGTATGAAAAAATGTGGAAGTTAACTGTTGAGTTATTTAGAAATTTTGATATTCCAGTAAGACAACTTGAATGTTGTAGTGGAGATTTAGCAGATTTAAAAGTTAAATCATGTGATATTGAAGCTTGGAGTCCAAGACAAAAGAAATATTTTGAAGTTGGAAGTTGTAGTAATTTAGGGGATGCTCAAGCAAGACGTTTAGGAATCCGTGAAAAAGGGGAAAAAGGAACTTATTATTTACATACTCTAAATAATACAGTTGTTGCTACTCCTCGTGGTTTAATTGCATTAATTGAAAACAATTATCAAGAAGATGGTTCAATTAAGATTCCAAAAGTCCTTCAACCATATATGGGTGGAAAAGAAAAAATAGAAGTAAAATAAATAATAAAAAAAGAAATCTTTCATTGATTTCTTTTTTCATTTTTTAATAGATTTATTAAATAAGATGTTTCTTTACTAAAAGTTCTATTTTTATATGTTTGCATGTATAAATATCTTGGTTCTAGTTCTTTTTTTAATTGAATTTTATATAGTTTTTTACTTTTTAGTTCTTCTTTAATAAATTCTTCTGTAAGAATACTTATCCCTAGTCCTTTTTCTACTAGTTGGGTTATTAATGATGTTCCTTTAACTTCCATGGAAGGTGTAATATTTAAGTTATTTTCTTTAAAAAAATTTATTGCGTAATTGTGAGCAGTTGCTCCTTTTGCACTAATAATAAATGGATATTTTTCTAATTCATGAGCATCTATTTCTCGATTTAATAGTTCTTTATAAGAATTATTACATACTAAAATAGGATGAAGTTCTTCTGATATTTTTATTTGTTCATATGAATCACTTAAATTATCAATATAATATCCTATTGCTATATCTACTTCTTGATTTTTAAGTGATTTTAATATTCCATCTATATCCATACATCCTAAGTTAATAAATGAGTTTGGATATTTTTTTTTAAATAATTCTATATAAGGAAATACTATTTTATCAAATAATACTTTTCCTGTAAGAATATGTATAGTATTTGTTTTTGTTATTTTTTCTAAGTCATTATCTAATATACTTAAAATTTTTTCTGTAGATTCAAAAAGAATTTTACCCTCTTTAGTTAATTCTACACCTTTTTTACTTCGTATAAATAACTTACAGTCTAATTGATTTTCAATGTTCTTGATTGCTTTACTAACTGCCGATTGAGAAACTAATAATTCTTCACATGCTTTTGTAATATTTTTGTTTTTTGCAACTGCATAGAATGTTTTTAATAAGTCTAAATTAATATTTGTATTCATAAAACCCCCTAAAAGTTAGATTTATTATATAGAAAATAATAAAAAAATCAATATTTATCTATGAAAAAAATTCATGAATAGCATGAAATATTTCTATTTTACATTTAAATAACTGATTTTTATAATAAATTCCGGAAGTGGAAAAGACTTCTATATAGAAAAATGATTGCAATCAAGACTATATTATAGAAAGAAGAATGATAGAAAAGATTTAAGAAAAATTTTAATTATTAATGTGTTTTTTATTTGACAGTAAACCATAACTATTATATAATATCCTACATATATTTGTGGGGTTGGGTAAAATGAATTTAGTTCGGTTTGGAGATAATAATAAAAGATTAGATCTTACAAGAAATGAATATGATGCATTATATTTTTTAATGGATATTTTGAAAATGGATTGTATTAAAAAATGTGATTTTTGTATTTCTCGTGAAGAGGATGAGAGATATAGAGATTTATTTTATGAATATAAGAATTATTCTATATCAGAAATTATTCATATTATTGAATGCCTTGATATTTCATCTGAATTAAAAGAATTAATGATGAATAAGGAATTTATTCATAATTGTTTAATGATTCTTTTGATGAGTGGGAAAATTATTATAAATGATGGTGTTGGAGGAGAAGATACTTATAGACTTGTTCCTCGTAATTTACAAGATAGTGCTTTTACAAGAAGTTATTATGATTTTAATTTTTTATATCCTGATAGAATTTTATTAGTTTCTGATCCTCATATAGGATTTTTAGATTATGAAGATTTCGACTTGATAAGAAAAGTATTTTCTTATGCCAAGAATAATTGTTATATTGATATTGCTTTACTTTTGGGAGATGTTTTTCATGGAGTTAGGCTTGATAAAGGGCCTTATAAAGGATATTCTTATGAAGATTGTGAAATTCAAAATATTTTAGATAATCAACTTCAATCTTTTATTGATTATTTTCCTGATGATATGAAAGTTATTGCTATTGAAGGGAATCATGATGGTAGTATGATTGAATATTTAAAACGTATTCGTTATTTTAGTTCTCCAGTAGCTCACTATTATTTATCTTTATTAAAACCTAATTTTCATATGTTAAATGCAAGAGAAAATGGATATATAATAAATGTTTCAAATATGAGAATTAGTCTTTCTCATCCGCTAAAATTTAATATGTTTGTTCCTTATGTAAAAACTTATGAAATAGAAGATAGTAATTCTTTTTCTTTTTCGTTTAGAAAATTTAATACAGAAGAAGTTGATTTATTATTATCTGGACATTTTCATTTTGATATGGATTTTTGTATAGATGATGATAATGAAATTACAAAAAGAACTATTGAGGTTTTACCTTCATTATCAAAATTAGCTTTATTAACTGATGATAAATGTGTAGCGAAGATACTTCGATTTGTTTACGATAGTAATAGAAATGTTGAGTATTATGGAATTACGGATTTGTTATTAGAAAAAGGAAATATTGTTGAGGGTGAAGAAAGATTATATTTACCTAATGATGAAATTCGAAAGGAAGATAACCTTAGAGAAATGGTATTAAGGAAGAAAAAAGACTTTAGGCATTTGGTAAATAAAAAACGTTTTATTAATAATTAAAATTAATTAAATCTTTTCAGAATGTACATTATAAAATGATGTACTTTTGAAAAGATTTATTTTTTTTGAGGAGGATTTGTATTATGCCAGGTTATTATGCTCATTTAGCAACTGTTAATCCAGTTGTTAGTAAGAATAGAAGTTTTATATATGGAGTTGAAATGCCTGATTTGTTAAAAAAATATTATAAATTAGGTGGATTGATTTATGCAGAAGAAAAATATTGTTCCTTTCAGATGAATGATATGCCAGATTTTTCTTTTTTTGAGGATAGAGTTCAACAAGAAGTTGAAGATAAAAATTCAACAGATGGTCTTCACTATGGTTGGAGTAGCAGTCCAGATATTTATCTTTTTTGGAACTCTTTATCTAGTAATCAGAAAAACAATTCTTTCTTTTTAGGATATTTGTGGCATTTATTGGGAGATAAGTTAGTTTATTCGTGGTTGGATATAGAAGGTAAGTTTGATAATTTTTTAGAGTGGCATAAAAATGATTCTAATTTATCTACTTTAATGGAATTAGAGTATAAGAAGTTACATAATGATTGGAATAAATTAAATGCACTAATTAGAGATAGATATCCCGATGTTATTTTAACTCCAGAAGTTATTGAATTAAATACAGTAAAATTTAATTCTGATAATCATTTGGATTATGTTGATTGGAATATTGTAAAAAAAATAATTGATTATATGAGAAGTATCAATCCTTTAGAAGAAGATAGTGAAAAAATAATTAATGAAATTATGTCTTTTTT
Source organism: uncultured Caryophanales bacterium (assembly GCA_947165475.1). GTDB lineage: Bacteria > Bacillota_I > Bacilli_A > RF39 > UBA660 > UBA3789. Next base: position 10,306 of record CAMVAN010000023.1, read on the forward strand.
GCCAGAAGAAACTGATTGTAGTATTGATACATTAAATAAAAAACTAAAATTAAGTAGGTTTAAAAAGTGAAAAGATTTAGAGTCTTCAAAAATAAATTTTAATAAAAGAAAATATATGGATATAAATTTATTATTAATTGTTTGATTCTAAATATTATAAGAATTGAGGTAGGTATGAAAAAGGTTAAAAATACCGTAATAAAATGTGGCTTAAATCAAGATCTTATTGATAAATATATACAGGCTAATATAGATCCATGTAGTTATAACATAGAGGGAATGATATTTATTTCTAATGGTTGGCAGAAACCATTTGGTCTTTGTGATAATGCTTGGAAATCAATGATGGAATATGTTTTTACACTTTCACATGGAGGTGGGAACTTTTATAATTGTCGTAAAAATTCAAGGTCATTTATTGTTTCATGTAATGATGGACTTCGTCCTGTATGTTATTTACTTGAAGTAATGGATGAAGATGTTACGGAATTATTTGAAAATCAATTATTAATAAAAAAGTTATAAACGTTATAGAAAGGAAAATAATTATGAACAATTCTGATTCAAATATAAATGTTAAACATAAGTTTTCAATTCATGATTTAGAATGTTGGCATGCAGATTTAATTATTACTCATTCTTGTGGTGTTGGTTGTAAGTTTTGCATAGATAATTTTGTAGATACAAGTAGTAATGTTACTAGTTTATCTAATATAGAAGATTATTTAAGATTTCTTGCCGAAGTAGAAAAAAAGAATCATCCTGATATGTCATCTGTTTTGATTTTAGGTGGAGAGCCAACTAAAGTTTCTTTTGATTACTTGAAGAAGGTTTCTGAGTTAATTCATTATTATGGATTTAATGTTACAATGACGACAAATGGCCAGGCTGGGGATAAGTTATTAGAGTTAGATGGTTATATTGATTTTATAAATATTTCTCATTATGGTAAAAATCCAATAATAAAAGATAATTACTTGTATCAGTTTAATAAAACAGAAATAACGATATCTAAACTTATAACAATAGAAGATTTTCCAACATTTGATAGTTTTAAGAAATTTATTAAAGAAGCTAAAAAATGTTCTTTAAATTATCGGTTTTCTACTTTACAGGAGAATACTCCTAATTTATTAGAACTCCATCCAAAATGGGTAGATGAAGAATTATTACCAAATTGTAAAATTATCCCATGTCTTGAATGTTTAAATGCTACAGAATATGAGGGATATGTTATTAAAATTATGCATTATCATAATAAAAATAATGGTATTAGTTTTCCACCATATCCAAAACTATATCCAAATGGAAATGTTAATAGAGATTTTTCAAGTGAAGAATCTACTATCAATTATAAGGATATTTATGATGTAGATGAACTTGAATATCATGAGAAATTATTAAAATACTTGGATTATTCTACTCGGAATCATTGGTTAGAAAGAAGTTATACAAATTATAAATTAGGTATTCCTAATCCTATTTATAGTACTGTTCTTGCGGAAAATGATTCTATGTTATTAATGAGTATTAATAAATGTTTTACTCCTGGTACGGTTAGTATTGCATCTAAAAAGTTTCATTTATCTCCTTTGGAATATAGTGAAAAAGAAAAAAATGATTTTTTTGAAATGCTTTATGTAGTTTCATCTTATTTAGAAGAAAAATTTGGTTTTAGACCTTTAGTAAGTGAACATGCAGCTAATCATTATGAGTATATAAAAAAAGAATTGGCAAAGTTTATGGAAATTGTTCCAGATTCTAATAAGAAAGAATTTTATTTATCATTATTAAAGGTTTGGAAAGATATTATAAAAGGTGATAGCGGTATTCATTCACATACATTATTGATACCTCATAAGTTGTCAAAAGAAAGTATTAATAAATCAGTAGAAGAAATGGATTTACATTTAATAAATGGTTATGATGAGTTCTTTACTCAAGATATTAATAAAAAATATGATTATTTTATTGATAATGATGGGAATTTTTATTTTGGAAATGATGACAGAGGTTCTTATTATTATAAAAAAGTTGCTATTAGGCATTGTGTTGCTGAAGAGAATGGAATTCCTTATTTACCAAGTAAACCTAAAAAAAATTTAGAAATATATTATCCAGTTATAGAAAAGACGTTAAGGTTATTTAAGGATTTTAATTATCATTCATTGAGGAGGAATTGTCATGAAAGAAAGTGATATCAAAGAAAATGGTGGAATAAATCTTAAAAATTGGAATATTAGACGGGCACAAATAATTGTAACTTATGATTGTAATATGAATTGTTCATTTTGTATTAATTATAACTTAGGAAAAAAGAAAAAAGAGTATATTAAAATATCGGATATAGTATATTTTTTACAATATTTAAAATATGTGGAAAAGATTGATGATGTAATTATTGTTTTTCTTGGAGGAGAACCAACATTATTTCCAATTGATTCATTAAAAGAAATATCTGATTTAGTACATAGTATGGGATATAAAACAGAGTTTTATACAAATGGAACATTAAAAGAAAAGCTACTAAAATTAGATGGATATATAGATTATATTACATTGTCTAATTATGGAAAAGGACTTTTACCATTTGATGATATGGATTATTTGTATGAATTTGAAAAGTCAATAATTACTATTTCTAAACTTATAATAAAGCAATATTTTAGTTCGTTTGATGATTTTGATAGATTTGTTGATGAAGCGAATAAATTGCCTTTTAATTATGATTTTTCTACTATTCAAGAGTTTACGCCTAATTTTGATTATTATCATCCTGATTGGTTTGAGAAAGGACTTTTACCTTTATGTGATAATCAAGATGTTAATGGAAATATTGGAGCTGCTCTTTATAAGGGAAGACTTATTAAATTACCTTATGTTCATGCTAAGAAAAAAGAAACTATCTGTACATTAAAATTATATCCAAATGGTAATTTAAATACTACTTGGAGTAATGATAATAGTGAAATTAATTATAAAGAAATGGTTAATAATACATTGAAAAAAATTAATAAGATAAAACATTAATTGGAGTATATTATGAAATATATTAACTATAATAACTGTATTGTGGGAATTCCTAATTCTATTTTAAGTTATTTTGGATTGGAAAAGTGTAATCAAAGTAATGTGTTGGTTGATGAATACTTGAGAAAGTATAATCCCAAAAATATTGTGACTATTATATGTGATGGGATGGGAAATGATTTTTTTAATGAATATTTATCTGATAATAACTTTTTAAGAAAAAATATAAAGTCAGTTATTTCTTCTGTGTTTCCTACTACAACTACATCAGCAATAACGTCCTTAATTACTGGGTTGTATCCAAATGAGCACTGTTGGCTTGGCTTTGATAATTATGTTTCTGAATTAGACAAAGTTGTATCTATGTTTCTAAATAAAGAAAAAGATACAGATTATATTTTTTCTATGCCAAATATTTGTAGAATAATTTTTCCTTATAAAACGATAATAGAAAAGATAAATGAAAGTGGGATAGCAAATGCAACATATATTTCGAAAAATGCTATAGATGCAAATGAAAGGTATTCTTCTTTTGATGAGATATGTACAATTATAAAAGAAATTTGTGATGATGACAAAAAAAATTATGTTTTTGCCCATTATGAAAATCCAGATTTTTTAATGCATAGGTATGGAATTGATTCAAGTGAAGTTATCCAAAATATAGAATATATAAGTAGGAAAATCGAAGAGCTGTGTCTTTGTTTAAATGATACATTATTAATTATTTCTGCTGATTATGGTTTATTTGATAATGATTATATTTATATTGAAGATGATACGGACTTTTTTGAATGTTTACTTCATACAACATCAATAGCTAGTAGAGCTTCTATGTTTTTCTTAAAGCATGGTTATGAGGATAAATTTTTGGATAATTTTAATAAGAAGTATAAAAAGTTTTTTCTATTACTTTCAAAAAAAGAAATATTAGAAAAGAAAATATTTGGGATAGGTATTGATAATGAAAAGTTTGAGTCCTGTTTAGGAGATTATATTGCTATATCGATATCTAATTATAGTTTTAAATATATTAGAAAAGGTAGTAAAACCTTAGCAAGTCATTCGGGATTAACAGAAAATGAAGTTGATGTACCATTAGTTATGATTTATAAAAAATGACACATTGATCATTAAAAAAGTAGGAGGATTTTTATGCGAAAAAATATTTATTTTGCGGGACATATGGAAATTGATTTTGAGAATAAAGAAATATCTAATTTAACGAAAGATTATAGGTGTTGTATTGTTGACAGTGATAAGATACTTATGCCGTTTGATCCAATACCACTTAATGATGAATATTCTTATGGATGGCCTTCATTTTATTATGTAGATGAGGATGGGAATCCATCCTTATCGTCTAACCTTATTTTAGAAAAAGAATTTGCTATTATTCCGACAATTGATATTATGGTTGCTTTTTTACAAGAAGAGATAACAGCTGGCACAATTGGAGAAATAATGTATGCAGCTTTTAATAAGAAACCTATGTACATTTATTATTTACCATCTAAAACAGAGTCTAATCTTTATCATACAAATCAATGGTATGTTATAGGAATGGTAGAAAAAATAAATCCGGGAAATGTTTATGTAAAAGAAGTTTCTTGTATAAGTGATTTATTAGATCAACTTTATAAAGATTTTGGTATTAGTGCTTTAAGATATCCAAATGAAAAAAAGAAGGTGAAGTAAATGGGAAAAATTTATATGATAGAGGGTTATGATGGTTCAGGAAAAACTACTGTTGGAAAAAATATTGCTAAAATAATTGGGGCCAAGTATGTTCATTTCTTTTCGGAATATGATGTTAATTATTCTATTGAACCTCTTTCTGTATCGGATGATGAACTAGTTGAGATGACAAAAAATGCACTAGATAAAGCACTAGCTGAAGAGCAAGATATCGTTTTAGATAGGGGATTAATTACGCCTATTAGTGCTTTACCAGAGGATAGATGGGATGAGTTTAAGGAATACTTTGAAAAGATTCCAATTGTAATGTGTTATGCAACAGTGGAAGATACTATTGAAAGACTTAAACATAGAGAAGAAGATGAGTCGGAGTGGTATGACAATAAATATTGGATTGATATTAATTTAAAAATAGCGAAAAAGTTTAATATACCTATTGTTAATACTTCTACAAGTGGAAATAATATTAATTCAACTAAATATGCTATGGAATATTTTGGATTTAGTAGCAAACTTTTTGAAGAAAAAAAAGAATTGCCTGATATTAGTAAAATAGAGCCAGTTGATTGTTTATTAATATATCCTTATTTGGAAGATGCAAATTGGAAAAATGAATTACGTTCAAAGGATAATCTGGCATTAGGATATCTGACTAGTTGTGCAAGAGAGGCAGGATTTTCTGTAAAAATTATTCATGCTGAGCATAATAAATATTCTCCAAGTGATGTATCTAAATTAGTTGAGAAATATTCACCAAAAGTGATAGGAATATCATTAACTGCTCAAAGAGCGTATCCAGTTGTAAAAGAGTATGTGAAAAAAATTAAAAATATTTCATCATCACCAATTTATTTAGGGGGGATTTTCCCATCTATTGCCTATCAATTAATAATGATGGAATGTAGGGAAGTAGATGCAATTTGTTTAGGAGAAGGAGAAAAGTTTATTGTAGATTATTTGAATGCTATTGTAAATATAATTGGTGATTATACAAAGATTAATGGTATTGTTTATAGAGATAATCAAAATAATATTCATGTTAATGGTAGTAAAAATGTAATTGAAAATTTAGATGATTTACCATTACCTGCAAAAGATTTTTTTACTGATATGAAAAAAGAGATTAGTTCAGGATTTTACTACGCTCATATATCATCGGGGAGAGGCTGCTACGCAAATTGTAGTTTTTGTTCTATGAGTTGTTTAACAGATAGTCATGGGCGTAGAGTTAGAAGCCCTAAAAATGTTGTTGGAGAGATACGATATTTACAAGAAACATATGGAATTAATTGTTTTTACTTTGTGGATGAATTATTTATTGATAAAAACAATATTCAATGGATATATGACTTTTGTGATGAAATGAAAAAACAAAATGTAAAAATACTTTTTCATGCTGAAGCTAGAGTGGATTCTATAAGTGAGGAAGTTATTAAAGCGTTAAAAGAAGTAGGTTTAGATAATTTGTTTATTGGTTTTGAAAGTGCTAATTTAAAAACTCTAAAAAAGTATAGAAAAGGTCATACTCCAGAACAAGCAGAGGAAGCGCTTAAAATTCTAAGAAAATTAGATGTAACTGCTGAGTATGGTTATATTATGATTGATCCTGAATTAACATATGAGCAATTATCTGAAAATATTTTATGGATATTAAAGATTGGTGGATATACAAAACATAACTTATATAATAAATTAAATTTGTATTATGGAACTGATTTATATAAAGCGATAAAAGAAGATAGTCCTGATGGGTTACCATTCTATGAAAGAAAAATTACTAGATTTAAAGATAAAAGAGTAGAGGCTTTTTCCTTTTTAATCGATATCGCTAAGGAATTATTCTCTGAATATAATGATAAAGTTAATGATTATATTTTAGCTAAAGTTAAAGAATATTCAACTGCTAATTTATGGCAGGATATTTCTTCTGAAATAAATAATATAGAAATAGTTGTTTGGAAAGAAATAATATTAACTGCTTTAAAGCTATCAGAAACTCCAAATAATATTGTATTAGATGAGTGGAATAAATATATTAATCAACATAAAAAATATTTGTCTATAGTTTTAAACCAAATAATATCTGAAAATCAATCTAATAGTTTAGATAAAAATATTGTTAAGATAAATAGATTTAAACCATTATAAAAATAATTGGAGGTTAGGTATGTATAATATAAATACTAAAGATAGTGATTATTTTATTATAGTTACTACACATGAATGTGGTAGAAATTGTCCATTTTGTATTGATAAATATCGAGGTAGGAATGAGTATATATGTTTGGATAATGTTGAAAAAGCATTAGACTATGCTGAAAAATTAAAAGTTAAGGATATATTTTTAACGGGAGGGGAACCAACAAAACATCCAGATATTATTGAAATAGCAAAAAGAGTAAAAAAAAGAAATTTTAATTTGATAATGACTACTAATTATGAACATCCAGATATTATGAAAAAATTAGATGGAATAGTAGATAGTTTTAATGTTTCTTATTATGATCAAAAAGAGTTACCAAATCAAGAAGATTATCAGTCTGATATAACATTGTCTACAATAATATGGCAAGATAGATTTCCTACTCAGAAAGATTTAGATGATTTTATTGATAAATACGAGAATAAATATTATTTAAAGTTTTCAACATTAAATAGTGCTAATGAATGGTGTGAAGAAAGAAAATATGTGGATTATTTAAATAATTTACCTAATGCTAGGAATATTTTAGTGTTTGAGTTTTATCCAGCTCAAATATATAGGGGGCATGTTATTATGAGAGCAGATTTACCTTATATTGAGAATAATGTTCATCCTTGGAAGATGTTTCCAGATGGAGAAATATCTGATTCTTGGACTAGAGGCTACGATGTTAAAAAGAAAGGTGTGAAGAGAAAATGAAAGAATACGATGTTGTAATAGTTGGAGCAGGTCCTGCTGGATTGTTTGCGGCAAATGAATTGTCATCAAAGAAAAAAGTATTACTTATAGATGCAGGAGTTGATTTATCCGAAAAAGAATGTAAGGTAGAAACTATTGGAAAATGTAGATATTGTAAACCAACTTGCCATATTATTGGTGGTTTTGGTGGAGCACAATTCTTTGAAGGAACAAAATTAAGTATTTATCCAGCTGGAAGTGGTCTTTTGAATTTTCTTGAAGATGGTATTGATATTAAAGATGTATATAAAATGGTTGATAAAATACTTGAAACACATGGTAAAAGTCCTAGGATGAGTCCAAGAGAAGAAGATATTGATAATTTAAAAAATGAATTTGCAAATCAGGGTATTGAAATGAAATATTATAATGCTCAAAAAGTTTCAAAATGTACTATGAATAAAATTGCATTTAGTATAAAAGATGAATTAATAGCAAAAGGTGTAGATATTAAAGTTAGAGAGCAAATATTAGATATAACTAGAAATGAAGATGGAACTTTTCTATTAGAAACAAATAGAAATAAATACACTACGAAAAATGTTTTGTTTGCAGTTGGAAGAATTGGTAGTAGACAATTAACTAAATTTGCTGATAAGTTAGGTATAGAATATGAGGACGAAGAACAAGAAATGGAAATAGGCGTTAGAATAGAGATGCCATATCATGTTTTTGATAAAGTTAATAATATTCATAATGACTTAAAACTTAAAATGAAGCTTGATGATGGGGGAGAATTAAGGACTTTTTGTCAAGACTATAAAGGTTTTATTACAAAATGTGTTTATAATATGAAAGGAGATAGATTAGTATCATCACTAGATGGACATATAATTGGTACTGATGAAGAAGGAGAAAATCTTTCAGATGTTGTAAATTTGGCAGTTCATCATAGATACAAAGTAAATTTTCCTATAGAGGAAATATATGATATTATTGATAAAATTTCTATCAACAAAAGACCAATAGTTCAATCAATGAAAAATTTTATGAATAATACAAATGAAGAAAATGTATTTAATACAAAATTTAGTATGCCAGATGTTATAGAAGCAAATATAAATGATTATCTTCCTAAAGAAACGTTAATTGTTTTAAAGAATTTTATAAAGAAAATTGATAAAGTTTTACCAGGATTTGCTAATGATAATAATACAGTATATGCTCCATCATTTGAAATGGGATGGAAGAAATTCATAT
>CAMVAN010000024.1 GCA_947165475.1 uncultured Caryophanales bacterium
TAGCAAATAATCATTCAAAAGAAATGCTTGTTAAGTTTCACGTGAAACATTTATTTCTGTTTCATATAAATGTATATGTTTTTATAATCGTTTACTAAAATATTTCCCGGGAAATATTTCTTAGTATTTTAATTATGCTTAATTCTTATTTAGCAAATAATCATTCAAAAGAAATGCTTGTTAAGTTTCACGTGAAACATTTATTTCTGTTTCATATAAATGTATATGTTTTTATAATCGTTTACTAAAATATTTCCCGGGAAATAATTATTTTGCTTCAATAATATTTGTTTTTTAATTTAAAATTATTTACTTTTTTATATTTATATACTATTATATATTTGTGCAATGAAAGTGATTGAACCAGGTCAGAATTGGAAAATAGCAGCCTTAAGATCCTCCTTTCATGTGCACATTTTTTTTGGAGGAAAAATGGATTTGAAATATATGAAACTTGCATTAAGATATGCTACTGAAGCTTATAAAAAAAATGAAGTTCCAGTTGGAGCTGTTATTGTTAAGGATGGTAATGTAATTTCTTATGCTTTTAATAAAAAAGAATGTAATCAATCGGTTTTAGAACATGCAGAATTAATAGCAATACGTAAAGCAGAAAAAAAATTAAATAATTGGAGATTGAACGGCTGTGATATATATGTGACTTTAGATCCTTGTCCTATGTGTGCAGGTGCTATTAAACAGGCTAGAATTTCTAATGTTTTTTCTGCACTTCAAAATTCTGATGTTTTAAATACTGATTTGCTTAATAAGATTTTTAGCACAGATAAAACTAATCCGGAAGTTAATTTTTATACTAATATTTGTCCTTTTGAATCAAAAAAGTTGTTATCATTATTTTTTAAAATGAAAAGATAATTGATATATGTTATAATTTATTTATTAAATTTCTGTAGGAGGTGTTTTCGAGGTTTCTCGTATTTATTATGTACCAGGCATTATATAGAAAGTATAGACCTAAAAATTTTGATACGGTATATGGTCAAGATATTATTGTTAAAACTTTAAAAAATTCTATTATTCATAAAACGTTTTGCCATGCTTATTTATTTTATGGCCCTAGAGGCACTGGTAAAACTACGTTTTCAAAGATATTTGCTAGAAATATAAATTGTTTAAACCCAGTTGATGGATCTGCTTGTGGAACCTGCAGTAATTGTTTAGTTTCTTTCTCTCAAGAATGTGTAGATATTATTGAGATAGATGCAGCGTCTAATAATGGTGTTGATGAAATTCGTGATCTGAAAAGCAAAATTAATATTGTCCCTAGTGATTTACTTTATAAAGTTTATATTATTGATGAGGTTCATATGCTAACTGATTCCTCATTTAATGCATTGTTAAAAACTTTGGAAGAACCTCCTGAGCATGTGATTTTTATTTTAGCTACAACTGATCCTCAAAAAATTCCGGATACTATTGTTTCTCGCTGTCAATGTTTTTCTTTTAAACCTATTCCTGTTCCTACGATAAAAGATTGTTTATTGAATATTTGTAATTTAGAAAATATTGATATAGATGATGATGCTCTCAATTATATTTCTGTTTTTTCTGAGGGTGGTATGAGAGATGCTTTAGGTATGCTTGACAAGTTAATATCTTTTTGTGATGGAAAAATTACTTTGAATGATTTTATTGAACTTAATGGTATAATCTCGATGGAAAAAATTCATAATTTTTTATCTTCTATTTTATCGTTTGATATTGTATCTACTTTATCTTATATTTCTAGTTTTGATTCTGAGGGAAAAAATTTAGTTCAAATTATGTCTCAGTTACTAAATTATTCTAGGAATGTTGTTGTGGATTATTATATATCCAATAAAAATTGTGATTTTGATATTAATTTATTATTGAAGTTTTCTTCTTACTTATGCGAAAAAATGTTCGAATTCAAAAAAAGTTTTAATACTAGAGTTTATATTGAAATATCATTAATTAATTTTATTTCTATTTATTGTGAAATTAATAATTCTATTAATAATAATATTGGTAATAAAAATCTTTCACTTAAGTCGTCTAATGCTGAAACTAAGTCAGAATCTAATTATGATAATTCTTCTATTTCTGTTTCTAATAGTGAAGATGAGTCTGATGAGGAGTTTGATTTTTCTAAGGAGTTTGATACTAATAGTGATATTAATAATGATAGTGATAGTGTACATAATTTTATTAATATAAATAATGATATTGAGTCTGTTTCAAATACTGATTCTAAGATTTTGAATATTAATGAAATTATGGATGCTCGTATCAATAATTGCTTTGTAAATGCGAATAAAAATATTTTGAATAATGAAAAATTAAATTTTGAAAAGCTTAAGGAGTTTTCTTTTGATTCGGAGATTGGTTATCTTGTTTGTTCTTTGTTGGATTCGACTGTTAGAGTTGCAAGTGATGATTATATAATAATAAGTTATGATTTGAATTCTTCAGTTGAGCAAAATTGTTTACTTTTACATAAATTGGAAGAAGTTTATAGTAAAATTACAAATAATTTTAAAAAGTTTATAATTATTTCTGATTCTTATTGGGATAAAATTAAAAGTGATTATATAAATAACTTGAAAAATGGTTATAAATATAAAATAATAGAAGAGCCAGAAGAAGTATTTGATGTTTCTGATAATCATGATATAATAAGTAATAACGCAGTTGATCTCTTTGGAGATATTGTGGAAATAGAATAGGGAGAGTGATTTTATGAATAACATGCAAGCAATGTTAAAACAAGTTAAATCTTTACAAAATGAGATGTTAAAGGTTAAAGATGATGTTGAAAAAAGTGAATTTACTGGTGAATGTTCTTTAGTAAAAGTTACTTTATATGGTAATAAAAAGTTAAAAAAAATCGAATTTAATTGTGATACATTAGATTCTGATGATGTTCAAGCTTTGCAGGATATGGTAGTTGTTGCTGTAAATCAAGCAATTGATAGTATTGATTCTACAATGGAAAGAAAAATGAGTAAGTTTGGGAATATACCTGGATTGTTTTAAGTGTGATTATGTATCCTGATTGTATTAGAAATCTTATTGAATCATTTAAATTTTTTCCAGGTATTGGAGATAAAACAGCAGAACGTTTAGCATTTTCTGTTTTAAATCTTGAAGATGAACAAGTTGAATTTTTTTTGAATAGTTTATCTGAGGTAAATATTAAGATACATCCTTGTCCTATTTGTAATACAATTACTGATAAGGATGTATGTGCTATTTGTTCAGATAAGCTAAGAAAGTCCAATATTCTTTGCGTTGTTGAAGATTCTAAAAGTGTTTTTCTTTTTGAAAAATATGGTATGTTTTCTGGTTTATATCATGTTTTGGAAGGTTTGATTTCTCCTTTGGATGGAATAAATCCTGAGGATATTGGTTTATCTAAACTTTTTGATAGAATTCAAAATGGAAATTTTACTGAGATTATTTTTGCATTTAAGCCAAATATTGAAGGGGAGACTACATCTTTATATATAAAAAGGGTTTTAGATAATATAGATATTAAGTTTACTAGATTAGCTAGTGGTTTACCTATTGGTGCTGATATGGAATATATAGATGGTCTTACTTTGGAGAGGGCGTTAAATGATAGAAAAGAAATTGAATAAATTTTTTGCTTTTACATATTATTTATTTGGTGATTAAATGATTTTTAAAAAGTTATTTTTTAATTTCTTTTTTTCTATAGTATCTATTTATTTATTTAATTATTTTTTTTTCAATTTTTCGATACCTATTAATTTAGTAACTGTTATTATTTATTCTTTTTTAGGTATTTTTGGTTTTTTTGGTTTAATTATTTTTAGAATTTTTTTTATGTGAGGTTTTAATGATTAGTAATGATGTTCAAAATAAACTTGTTGATAATTATATTTCTTATACCAGTCATGTTTGTACTAATAATAAAGTTTCTCATTCTTATTTGATAGAGTTGAATGATTGTGAAAAAGATTTTCATTATGTTATTAGTTTTGTAAAAATGATACTTTTTTCTTGTACATATCGTGATATTGATAGTATGGATAAATTAGTTGTTGATCTGATTGATCATAATAATTATCCCGATTTTCGTATTATTGAGCCAGATGGGAGTTATATTAAAAAAAATCAGTTGATTGATTTGCAAAATGATTTTAGTAATAAATCATTATTTGATAATAAAAGAATTTATGTTATTAAGTATGCTGATCGACTAAATTTATCTGCATCAAATACTATTTTAAAATTTCTTGAGGAGCCAGCTCCGGATATTGTTGCCATTTTAGTTACTGAAAATCGTTTTAAAATAATTGAAACTATTCAGTCGAGATGTCAAATTTTATCTTTGAAAAATGATAATATTTGTTTTGATGAGTCTATTCCTTCTGAGTTGGTTAATATCTTTATTTCTCCTGTTCTTTTTTTTAAAAAATATAATTATTTTTTAAATAATTATTTTTCAGATAAGGAAACTGTTCGTAATTACTTTTCGTCTATTGAAAATTTTTTTATTGCTTTTGTAGAATTTAAAATGTTTAATAATTATTTTGAAATATTTTCTTCTTATGATATTCTTAATTTAACTGATATTGATTTTGTTATTAAAATTATTACTTCTATTGAATCTGAATTTTTGAAACTTGATTATAACGTAAATTTGAAGTTATGGTTAGATAATTTTTTTTCTATTTTATTGATTGGAGGTTGATTAATAAATGATTGAAGTTGTTATTGTTTATTCTTCTTTAACTAAATGTAATTACTATCTTTCAAGTGATTATTCTGGTTTAAATATTGGAGATTATGTTATTTTTGATGATGACTATGGGACTTTAATTGGTAAAGTAATTAACCCAAGTTTTAAGGCTAAGCGTAATAGTTTATATCTGCCTTTGAAAAAAATTATTAGAAAAGCTACTGATAGTGATATTAATTTATTAGATGAAAACATAAAAGTTGCCTCTGATGCTTTAGTTTATGCTAGAAAAATTAGTTCTTCTTTAGGTTTAGATATGAATTTTTTTGATTCTTATCTTTATCTTGATCATTCACAAATGGTATTTCTTTTCTTGTCTGATACTAGAGTAGATTTTAGGGATTTAGCAAAAAAGTTGGCATCTATATATAAGACTAGAATTGAGCTACATCAAGTTGGTGTTCGTGATAAAGCTAAAATTATTGGTGGAATAGGGCCATGTGGATTATTTTTATGTTGTAATATTTTTTTATCTGATTTTAATAGTGTTTCTATTAATATGGCAAAAAATCAAATGCTAGCTTTAAATCCTTCTAAAATTAATGGTATTTGCGGGCGATTACTTTGTTGTTTAGGTTATGAAAATGATACTTATTCAGAATTAAAAAATAATTTGCCTGATATTGGATTAAATATGGATACTCCTTTTGGATATGGAAAAGTTACTTCTGTTAATATATTTAAAAATTCTTATTCAGTTGATATTAAGGATTATGGTGTTGTGGAGTTTGATTTGGATGGTTCAGTTAAATAATATTTTAGGTTATGAAAATTTAAAAATTTTCCAAGATGATCGTTTTTTTTCTTTTTCTTTAGATAGCATTATTCTTTCAAATTATTCTTCTATTAGATTAAGAGATAAGAAAATTGTTGATTTTTGTACGGGAAATGGTATTGTTCCAATTATTCTATCGCAAAGATGTGGTGCTGATATTTATGGTGTTGATATTCAAAAAGAATTAATCGATTTAGCTAATAAATCAATTGAGTATGATAATTTAGTTGATCGAATTCATTTTATTTGTCAAGATGTTATTTCTTTTTCTTTAGAACACCTTAATGAATTTGATTTAGTTTTATGTAATCCTCCATATTTTAAGATTAATGCTAATAGTTCTTTTAATAAGTCTTATAATAAAATGATAGCAAGACATGAAATTTTAATTAATTTAAGTCAAATTTGTAATTGCGCTAATAGAGTTTTAAAAGATAACGGTATTTTTTCTATGGTACATAGATCAGATAGACTAATTGAAGTTATAACTACTTTGCGTCAACATAATTTGGAACCTAAATCTATAAAATTCATACATAATAATTGTAATTCTGATTCTACTTTAGTTTTAATTCAATCTCAAAAATGTGGCAAGGTTGGTTTAAAAATTCTAAAGCCTTTATTTTTAAGAAATATTGATGGTTCTTTTACTGTTGAGTATAGAAAATTACAGGAGGAGATTATTTATGATTCAAAATAGTTTTGATAATTCTAATTCTTTTTATATTGTTCCTACACCCATTGGAAACTTAGATGATATTACTATTCGAGCTTTAAATGTTTTAAAAAATTCTGATATTATTTTATGTGAGGATACAAGAACTTCTTCTATCTTATTGAAACATTTTAATATTAAAAAGAAATTGATTAGTTGTCATGAGTATAATGAAAAAATAATTGTGGATAAAATATTGTATTTTTTAAATAATGGACTTAGTCTTGCTTTAATTACTGATCAGGGTACACCTATAATTAGTGATCCTGGGTTTTTTGTTGTTAAAGACGTTGTGAAAGCTGGATATAATGTTATTTCATTACCTGGAGCGACAGCTTTTGTTCCTGCTCTTACTTCTTCTGGTATTGCTCCTTCACCTTTTTTATTTTATGGTTTTTTAAATTCAAAAAAATCTAAGCGTCTTTCCGAGTTACGTGAATTAAAAAATTTACCATATACTATTATTTTTTATGAGTCTGTGCATAGAATATTAGACACTCTTTCTGATTTATTAAATGTTTTTGGAGATCGTGATATTTCTTTATCTAGAGAAATTTCTAAGTTGCATGAGCAGATATTTAGAGGTAAAATTTCAGAAATTTTAAATCAACTTTCTGATTTAAAGGGTGAATTTGTAATAGTTGTTTCTGGAAATGAAAATGTATTTAATTTTGGTTCGTTGGATGTTGTTGAACATGTTAACCTCTATATAAGTGATGGTTTAAGTGTAAATGATTCTATAAAAAGAGTTGCTAGAGAAAGAAATGTTGCTAAATCTATTATTTATAGTGAATATCATAATAGGAAGTGATTTTATGAAATTAATTGTTGGTTTAGGTAATCCTGGTAAAAAATATTATAATACTAGACATAATATTGGTTTTGAATTTATTGATTTTTATTTAAATAATTCTTCTATTTCTGTAAATTGGAAAAATCTTTTTGATGGAAAATACGTTGAGTTTTCTGTTAATAATGAAAAAATTATATTTTTAAAGCCTCAAACTTTTATGAATCTTTCGGGGGATTGTGTTGGCAGATTTTTTAAATATTTTAAGTTAGATATAAATGATATTTTGGTGATATCTGATGATTTAGATTTAAATCTTGGGAACTTTAAATTAAAAGATAAAGGTTCTTCTGGTGGACATAATGGATTAAAGAGTATTGAAAAGGCATTGGGTTCTAGTAATTATAAAAGATTAAAAATAGGTATTTCTAAAAGTAATAATAAAGATATTATTGACTATGTTTTAGGTAAGCTTTCTAATGATGAGTTAAGTATAATAAAAAATGAGTTTATTATTTTGAAATCGGTTCTTGATGATTTTTTTAATATGGATTTTTCATTACTAATGAATAAATATAATCATAAAAACAGGTGATTTAATGGATTTTTTTTATAATTTATTTGATTTTGACTTAAAAAAAGATTTAACAATTTGCGATTTAAATGATGAGTTTTTTTGTATATTTCTTTTAAATCTTTTTCATAAATATAATCGTTCTATCATTATTGTTTGTAATTCTATATTTGAGGCTCATAATTTGTATGATTCTTTACAAAATTATTTTGAAGATGTTCTATTATTTCCTATGGATGATTTTATTACAAGTGAGGCTTTAGCTATTTCTCCAGATTTAATGTTAGAACGTTTAAATACATTAAAAAGTTTAATTTGTGATGATCAAAAAATCGTTGTGACTAATTTAATGGGATATTTAAGATTTTTACCTTCTAATAATGTCTTTAAATCTAGGTCATTTACTTTAAAAAAAAATGATATCATTAATCCTAAATCACTTGTGGATAAACTTATTTCGTCTGGTTATAATAGAAGTACTTTAGTTACTAAAACTGGAGAATTTTCTGTTAGAGGATTTGTAATTGATTTTTTTGGTTTAGGCGATAGTTTTCCTACTAGAATTGAGTTTTTTGATGATGAAATTGAGTCTATAAGAAGTTTTGATTCTCAATCTCAAAAATCTATTAAAAATATTGATTCTGTTACTATATATCCTTATTCAGAATTTTTGACTTTAACTAATTCTATTGATTCCGAACATTATGGAAAGCAGAAATATCTTCAATTATATGGGGATGTTGTTAATATTGAAGACTATTTAAATAATCCTTTAACAGTTTTTAGAGATTATAATCAATTATTAATTGAATTTTCTAAAATATCAAATGAAGTTGAACAATTTAGACTAGAAAAAGATATTAATTTTAGTTTAAATTATATGTTTCAATTTGATTCTTGTATGGCTCATTATCCTCTTTTTTATTATTCTATTAATAATGTTTTTGAGAAAAGTATTCATTCAATAATACATTTTAATATTTTAGAAGTTAAGAGTTTTAATGAAGATATTGATGCGATAAAACGCTTTATTTTTTCTAGTTTAAATAATAATAAAACAATTATTATTTGTTTAAAACGTTATCAACTTGATAGTTTAAATAAGCATCTTAATTTAAATGCTACTTATAGTGATTTTAACAATATTATATTAAATACTATTAATTTAGTTGATTTTGATATGAATGAAGGTTTTATTTTTAATAATTATATATTTTTAACTGCTAAAGAATTATTCCGTAAAAAAGATTCAGTAAAAAATTATAAATCTAATTTTAAGTATACCACTCCTTTAAAGGATGTAAATTCTATTGATATAGGTGATTATGTTGTTCATAGTGCTCATGGTATTGGTGTTTATAATGGAATAAAAACCTTATCTTCCAACTCTATATCAAAAGATTATTTAGAGATTTTGTATTTGAATTCTGATAAGGTTTATGTCCCAGTTGAAAAAATTGATTCTATATTTAAATATTCATCTAAAGATGGTGTAGTTCCTAAAATTAATAGTTTAAATAGTAAGGATTGGGAAAAAACCAAGCGACGGGTACAGTTAAAGGTACGAGAGATGGCAGATAAGCTTTTAAAAATTTACGCCGAGAGAAAGGCAAAAAAAGGGTTTTCTTTTTCCAAAGATTGTGATTTATCTTTAGAGTTTGAAAAGGATATTCCTTTTGAGTTAACTGTTGATCAGAAAAAAGCTATTCAAGAAATAAAAAGTGATATGGAGTCTGAAACACCTATGGATCGTCTTTTATGTGGTGATGTTGGATTTGGAAAAACGGAAGTAGCATTTGTGGCTTCTTTTAAAGCAATTCTTGATTCTAAACAAGTTATTTTATTATGTCCAACTACTATTTTGTCGAAACAACATTTTGATAATGCTATTAATCGATTTAAAAATTATCCTGTTAATATTGAATTACTAAATAGATTTACATCTAAAAAAGATGTTGAAAGAATTATAAATGGTTTAAAGTCTGGTACAGTAGATATGATAATTGGAACACATAGAGTGTTGAGTGATGATGTTTGTATGCATGATTTGGGCTTATTAATTATTGATGAAGAACAGCGATTTGGAGTTAGGCATAAAGAGAAAATAAAGGAGTATAAAGTTAATGTTGACGTCTTAACTCTTACAGCTACTCCAATTCCTAGAACTTTACAAATGTCATTAGTGGGTATAAGAAGCTTGTCTTTAATTGAAACTCCTCCTATTAATAGGTTTCCTGTGCAAACATATGTTTTGGAAGAAAATAATCAAATATTAAAAGATTCTATTTATAAAGAATTATCTAGAAATGGGCAAGTTTTTATTTTATATAACCATGTTCAAACTATTGTTGAGTATGCTGATAAAATTGGTAGATTAATTCCAGAAGCTAAAATTGGAATTGCACATGGGCAAATGAACAAATATGATTTAGAAGATACTTTATATCAGTTTGTTGATAATAAATTTGATATTTTAGTTTGTTCTACTATTATTGAAACAGGAATAGATATTCCAAATGTGAATACTTTAATAATAATTGATGCAGATAGATTTGGATTAAGTCAGCTTTATCAGATAAGAGGTAGGGTTGGTAGAAGTGATAAATTTGCTTATGCTTATTTAATGTATCCTCCTTATAAGCAATTAACGGATACTGCTGTAAAAAGATTAAATGTTATAAAAAAATTTACTGAGTTAGGCAGTGGATTTTCTATAGCTTCCCATGACTTATCTATACGAGGAGCTGGAGATTTATTAGGCAGTGAACAAGCTGGTTTTATTGATTCTGTAGGTGTTGATTTATATATAAAGATGTTAAATGATGAAATAAAAAATGTAAATAATTCTAGTTCTGTGTATGAATCTGAAGGTTATGAGGAGAATAATAAACCTTTATTAAATGTTACAACTCATATTGATGACAACTATGTTTTTGAAGATGATTTGAAAATTGAAATTCATCGACTTATTAATACTATTGAAGATCAAAAATCTTTTAATGCTGTTAAATCTGAAATGGAAGACCGTTTTGGTGTGGTTAGTGAAGATTTGCTTATTTATATGTATGAGGAATGGTTTGAAAAGTTAGCATTTAAGTTAAACATATCTAATGTTCATCAATCTAAAAATTGTATTGAATTATTATTGCCTCATGAGGTGTTGGATTTTATTAGTATAGATGATTTATTTGTTGAGTCTTATAATATTTCTAGACATTTTAGATTTATTAGTAGAAATAATAATGTTGTTATTAATTTAGATATACTTCATTTAGATAAGCATCCTATTTATTATTTGGTTCAATTGTTTAACTTTATTCTAATAAAAAAGAATAAAGCTATTGACTAATTATTTTTGATGTTGTTTAATTATTTATGCTAGGAGTATTGAGGATGATTAAAGAAGATATAGATGATTTTAAAAATAAACTAATAGAAAATTATATTAAATCAATTAAGGAATGCATAAAAAAGAATACAAATTCTTTAATTATGGTTGATGTAATTTCTATTATTGAAAAACCACCTTTAGATTCGATGGATGTTATTAAAAATAAGTTTTTGGAATTGGCAAAAAGAAATAAAGTTATAGTTAATATTGATATAATATCCAGTTTATTAGAGAACTATCGTAATAATTTGGCTAGTTGTTGTGATGACATAATGGCTTACCGTGATGAATATTTGTTTTCCTTAGTTTCGGCTCATAATTTTGATGGTTCTTCTATTTTTGTTTTTTATAAAAAAGATTTTTTATCCTTAGATAAAATTATAAGAATGAAGGTTAAAGAGTGTATTAGTATGGCAAATGACAGTTTGTTTAATAATAATTTTTCTAGTATTTTTAGAGATAATATTGATATTGAGCTTCAAAAAAAATATATTAATGATTTGTCTAGATTTTTAAATACTACCTATAAAAAAAGTATTTTGGAAAATTTAGATATGAAACTTATGGTAAAAGATACAACTTTAATTAATACTATAAAAGAACAATCTGATAGATATCTTTTTACTTTAAATAATTCTCATTTATTAAATGATTTTTAATGAATTGTTATTTTTATAATTATTTAAGTTTTGTTAAATATAATATTTGATATAGGAAAAGTGAATTTTTGTTTTCCAAAGATTCACTTTTTCTCTAAAAATAAGGAATAATCATAGTATGATAAAGTTAAATAGCTAGACGAATAAAATAAAACATCCTAATAAATAAAGATAGTCCTCTGAAAACCTAAACTCAAATATAAATATTTTTGACTTTTTTATTTTGATATGATATATTTATAGTACTTTATTTAATATAAAGTTTTGATGAAGAGCTTCATAATGTTATTATTAAAGAGAGCTTTAGGTGGTGAAATAAGGCATAATTGATTTATGGAGTATGGCTTTTGAACTGTTATATCGATATGTAGGTATAAACGTATATAGGCGTTAACTATTTAAGTGTGTAATAAAATTATTACAAAATAAGGTGGTACCGCGATTGTTCGTCCTTATATTGTAATAATTTTTTTAATTTAAGGAGGAATTTTATGAGAAAATATTATATTTCAACTGCTATTGCATATACTTCTGGGAAGCCTCATATAGGTAATACTTATGAGATTGTTTTAGCTGATGCAATTGCTAGATTTAAGAGGTTACAAGGATATGATGTTTATTTACAAACCGGTACTGATGAACATGGTGAAAAAATAGAGTTAAAGGCAAAAGAAGCAGGAATGACACCCCAAGAGTTTGTTGATGAAAAAGCCGCAGATATTAAACGTATTTGGGATATTATGAATACTAGTTATGATAGATTTGTTCGTACTACTGATCCTAAACATGAAAAAGTAGTTCAACATATTTTTAAATATATGTATGATAAAGGTGATATTTATAAGGGAGAATATAAAGGACATTATTGTACTCCTTGCGAATCTTTCTGGACTGACAGTCAACTAGTTGATGGAAAATGTCCTGATTGTGGAAGAGATGTTGAAGATAAATGTGAAGAAGCTTATTTCTTTAAATTAAGTAAATATCAAAAACAATTAGAAGAATATATTGAATCTCATCCTGAATTTATTCAACCGGTTGCTAGAAAGAATGAAATGATTAATAACTTTATCAAACCGGGATTACAAGATTTATGTGTATCTAGAACATC
This sequence comes from uncultured Caryophanales bacterium, assembly GCA_947165475.1. Classification (GTDB taxonomy): domain Bacteria; phylum Bacillota_I; class Bacilli_A; order RF39; family UBA660; genus UBA3789. The sequence continues at coordinate 12,766 of CAMVAN010000024.1, forward strand.
ATTTAAATGGGGGATTCCAGTAGATTTTGATGATAAGCATGTTGTTTATGTTTGGCTCGATGCTTTAACTAATTATATTACTAATATTGGTTATGATGTAGACAATTGTACAGATGAATTTGATTATAAATGGCCAGCTGACTTACACTTAATTGGTAAAGATATTATTAGATTTCATACTATTTATTGGCCATGTTTCTTAATGAGTTTAGGTGTTCAGCTTCCAAAACAGGTATTTGGGCACCCCTGGTTAATAATGAGTGATGGTAAAATGAGTAAATCTAAAGGTAATGTTGTTTATGCTGATGATTTAGTTGAAGAGTTTGGAGTTGATGCGGTTAGGTATTATTTTTTACATGAGATTCCATTCTCTAGTGATGGAGTTTTTACAAGAGATTTACTGATTGAAAGAATTAATGGAGATTTAGCCAATATACTTGGTAATTTAGTGCAAAGAACTATTTCTATGGGGAATAAGTATTTCAATGGCAAAATTACTAATAAAGGTATAGAAGACAATATGGATAAAGATTTTCTTGATAAGATTAATGCTTTATTTGATAAAGTGTCTAATAAGATGGATAATTTACAAATTAGTGATTCTTTGACGGATATATTTGATCTTTTAAGAGCAAGTAATAAATATATTGATGATACTACTCCTTGGATACTTGCTAAAGAGGAAGATAAATTTGGTAGGTTAGAAACTGTTTTATATAATTTACTAGAATCCATTAGAGTATGTGGTTTATTGTTAAATCCTTTTTTAACTAATACTAGTGAGGAGATTGCTAAACAAATTAATAATCATAATAAAGAATTTAAATATGTTGATGATAATAAATATGAATTGATTAGTCCAACTCCTTTATTTATGAGAATTGATACAAAGAAGTAAAATTTATTATATTTGCTTTACATTGTATATTGTTTTTGGAGTGGTTATATGTTGATTGATACACATTGTCATATATCTGAGGATGATTATGATGATATAGACTTAGTTATTAAGGAAAATATTAATTCAGGGGTAGATAAAATGATAGTTTCTGGTTGTGAAGAAAAAACTATCTATGAAGTAATTGAGTTAAGTAAAAAATATAATTCTATTTATATTACTATTGGGTATCATCCTGATCAAGTTAATTTTGTTGATGATAAAATGTTAAATAAATTAGAATTATTATTAAAGACACCCAAAGTCGTAGGTATTGGTGAAATTGGTTTGGATTATCATTATGGAAAAGAGAATAGAGATGCTCAAATTAATTTGTTTCGAAAGCAAATGAAGATAGCTGAAAAATATCATTTACCAGTTGTTATTCATAGTAGAGATGCTACTAAAGATACTATTTCAGTCCTAAAGGAATTTCCTTCTGTTGTTGGAGATATTCATTGTTTTAGTGGGAGTATGGAAACTGCTAAAATATATATTTCTTTGGGTTATAAGATTGGAATTGGTGGGGTTGTGACTTTTAAAAATAGTAATCTTTATAAGGTTGTAGAGGCTATTGGTGTTTCTTCTATTTTGTTGGAAACTGATGCTCCATATTTGGCACCTGTTCCTTTTAGAGGTAAACTTAATTCTTCTAAATATCTTCCATATATAGCTAAGAAAGTTGCTGATACTTTAAATATTTCTTTTGATGAAGTAGCAAAGGTTACTTCTATAAATGCTAAAAGTCTGTTTGACTTAAAATCTATTTTATGATATTGTTAACTTGATTATATAATAGGAGATTGTAATGAAACAAATAGTCTTAAAGATTATATTTAGTTTATTTATTATTTTTCTTATTTTGTTTTTATTATATTATTTTATTTTTGATAATAAGAAATCCTTGAATTCTAGTTCATTATTTATTCAGTTTCATAATGATGATGTTTTAGAAGTCACGAACAGATTGCCTTTGTCTAATGAATTAGGAAAAAAAGATGACTGCGGAGATTCTTCAGATTTTATTGATTGTATAAATTTTACTGTCAAAAATATTTCATCTGAAATGGTTAATTATGAAATATATATTACTAAAGAATATAATAAAAGTGAAATTAAAGGTGATTATATTATTTATTATTTAAGTGATGATAGTAATTATTTATTAAAGGGGTATGACTCAAATATTTTACCCTCATATAAAAGCTTATTATCCTTAAGTGATAAGCCTTATGCTAAGCTATTGTATTCTGGTAGTCTTTCTTCAGAGGAAAAGAAAAATTTTATTTTAAAAACATGGGTTTCAGATAGTTATACTATATCGGATAATTTAGAAAAATTTCGAGTTAATGTTAATATTAGAGTAAAGTAAGGGTGAGTTTATGGCTAGTGAAAAGACATCTAAACAATTTAATGTAATTTTAATTACAATTGTTTTAATTTTAATTATGGTTTTTTGTATATGTTTATGGCTTTTTTTTGATCATAAGGAAAAAGTTATATATCAGGTTGAAAATGGTGGAAATATTTTTTTGAATTATGTTTCTGATTTTAATGGATTATCTTTACATGGTATGATTCCTTCTTCAGATGATAATGGAATTATTAATTTAAAAAAAGGGTCATATTTTGATTTTTTTATTGACACAAAACTTGATGATGCATCTGTAATTGATTATGAAATAAGCTTATTTCGTGAAAAAAAGTATGCTTATTTAGATAAAGATGTTCGTATCTATTTAGAAGAAGAGAAGAGTGGCACTTATGCAAAGGTATTTGGGCCTAGTGAATTTATCCCTTTAAAAAAAGTTAGCAAATATGGAACAAAAGTTGGAGATATGATCTTACTTCATGTTAGTAAAAAAAATAAGTCTACTAATAGGTACAGATTAAGAATGTGGTTATCTAATAGTTCAAAGATGTCTAGTGTGGACTATTCTGTTTCTGTTAAAATAAATGGAAAAGCAAAGTAGGGTGTAAAGCTTTTCCGTTTTATTTTGATATTTCTTTTTTTTGTTATTATTTAGTATTATAATTTATTTTGTATGGGAGTGGTTTTTTGGGATTGATTTTAAAAAATTTTATTTTTAATATGAAGAAACTATATTTTTATTTTTATTCTTTTCTTCGTTTGACATTGTTTCTTTTGCTATTGTTTCTTTTAACTTTTTTTGTATTTTATATTGCTGATTTGTATTTAAATGTTTATTCTGGAAAAAATCAAAATCCTATGTTTGGATTTTATATTATTGTTACTCCTAGTATGGTTCCTACTATAAACGTTAATGATATTATTGTTGTTAAAAGAATTAATAATGATAGATATAATATTGGCGATATTATAAGTTTTTCTTCCTCTGATATAAATTACAATGGATTAACTATTACTCATCGGATTGTAGATAAAAAAAATATTTCTTATGGGAATTCTATTTATACTACTAAAGGGGATAATAATTATTTAAATGATTCTTCAAAGGTATTAACAAGTCATATTTATGGTAAAGTGCTTTTTAAAATACCAAAAATGGGTTATGTTAGATCGATTTTTTCTAGTCCTATTAATTATTTTATTTGTTTATTAATTCCTGCTTTTATATTTATTCTTTATGAAATATTGAGAATTTCTATTTTTTTAATTAATAGAAAAGAATAATACTATTGATTTTCATAGATTTGTATGATATTTTATTATACTGTTTGGAGGAATTATGGAGAAATATGATGTTATTTTTAAAAAAAAATATGGGCAAAATTTTTTAAAAAATAATTATGTTGTTGATAAAATTGTTGGTTTAAGTAAATTTCCAGATAACTCTTTAGTTATTGAGGTTGGCCCTGGAGGAGGAATTCTTACTCGTAAGTTATCAGAATTATGTTCTTACGTTATTGCTTATGAGATTGATTTTGATTTAAAAGAAACATTATCTTCTAAATTTTCTAATTCTTCCAATGTAACTATTATTTTTAAAGATTTTTTAGAGGCAGATTTGGAAAAAGATATTAGTAATTTTAATTATGATCATTTATTTTTTATTAGTAATGTTCCTTATTATATTACTACACCTATTTTAATGAAGCTTATTCAATCTAATTTGAAATTTGATAAAATTATCATGATGGTTCAAAAAGAAGTAGGTGATAGATTCTCTAGTGTTCCTGGTACTAAAAGTTATGGGGCTATTACAGTATTGCTAAATTATCATTTTGATATAAAAAAAGAGTTTAAGGTTTCAAGAAAAGAATTTATTCCTGAACCAAAAGTTGATAGTATGATAATTTCTTTTTCTATTAAAAAAAATAAGTATAACTTGATTGATTATAATCATTTTAAAAATTTAGTTTATGATAGTTTTAAATTTAAAAGAAAAACTTTACGAAATAATTTAAAAAGCTATGATTTATCTATAATAGGTAAAGTTTTAATGAATTATGGTTTTGATTTGTCTATTCGTGCTGAAAAATTATCTGTTGAAATTTTTGTTAATTTATCTAATTCATTGTGTAAACGAGAGTTCTAACTCTTTTTTTTTTTCATATAATTTTTTTGGAGTTGATACATTTGGATTTTAAAGTTGGTAATATTGTTAGCAGGATTTCTCATAATCATGATGTTATTTTTGAAATTATAAGTATTGATGGTTTTATTTGTAGATTACAGGGTGTTGATGTTAGACTCAGTGCTGATGCAAATATTGATGATTTGGTTTTTATAAAAGATATTATTGATAAAGAAAATGATGAAGAGATTATAAAAAGAAATCTTAGTGAATTTGATTTTGATAGAGATAATTATTTTTATATTCCAGGGAATATTCTACATATTGATGGTGATGATAGTTATTTGGATAGATGCATGAAATTTTACAATGAGTTAGGAATTAAAGCAAATGGTATTTCTTTGAAAGAGCAATTTATTTCATCAAAAATTGTTTCTTTGATAAAGGAATACCGTCCTGACATTGTGGTTATAACTGGACATGATGCTTATTATTCCAAAAAAAATAATATACACGACATAAGAAATTATCAAAATACTAAAAATTTTGTTGCAGCTATAAAGGAGGCTAGAAAACTTGAAAAGAATCAAGATAAATTAATAATCATTGCCGGAGCATGTCAGTCAAATTATGAAGAATTAATAAAAGCTGGTGCTAATTTTGCTTCTAGTCCTAAAAGAATTAATATACATGCTCTTGATCCAGCAATTATTGCTTCATCTTTAGCATTTTCTGATAAAAACAAAGAAATTGATTTGATTTCTATTATAAAAAAAACTAAATATGGTAGTGATGGTATGGGTGGAATTATTACTAATGGTACAATGTATGTGGGGTTTCCAAGATGAGTCTTATTATTGCAAAAAAAAGAATAGAAAATCAATTAAATGTTTTTCATACTTTTCAATATAAAGGATCTAGAAATCAAGTTGATGAGTTTTCTGGTAAAATTATATATTGTTTTTCTTCTATTTTTTTAATATTGACTAATAATAATCATTATAAGTGTTTTTCATATAACGATTATATAGCTAATTTTTTTAGATTTATTTCTTGAAATAAAATTGTTGCTTTTTGATATATTATATTATAAAATATATTTGTAAAGTGATTTTACTTTATAAGGGAGGAAAAACTTATGAAAATTACATCTGTAAATGTACGTAAAATTGAAAAAGAAGGTTCTCGAATGAAGGGTATTGCATCTATATTGATAGATGATAGTTTTGCCGTACATGATATTCGAATCATTGAAGGAGATAATGGATTATTTATTGCTATGCCAAGTAGAAAAACAGCTGCTGGTACATATCGTGATATTGCTCATCCAATTAATCCTGAAGTTCGTGCTATGTTTGAGGATGCTATTCTTGAAGCTTATGATAAAGCTGAGGATGCACCTGAAGAAGAGTAATATAAAAGAAGATGTTCTAACGTCTTTTTTTTTTCATATAATTATTTAGGAGGATTTTTATATGGAAAAAGATAATTCTAATTATTCTAATTATAATCATAGTATTAATCTTTTGGAAAGAAAAACATTAGTTGTAACTGGAGTTAAGAAAATTGAAAATTTTGATAATATACATTTTTTGATGGATACTTCGATGGGGTTTATGTTAGTAAAAGGTGAAGATTTGGATTTAATAAAACTTGATACATTAGCTGGTAATGTTACTATTAAAGGTATAGTTAATTCAATAGAATATATTTTAGAGAATAATAAAAAAAATCGTGATGATTCAATCTTTAATAGGTTATTTAAGTGATAAATTTATTTTTTCAACTTATTAGTTTTCTTTTTTCTTTTTT
>CAMVAN010000025.1 GCA_947165475.1 uncultured Caryophanales bacterium
AAGTTATAGTAAATGATAATGAAATCAATATCTACTATAACATTTATTAAAAAATATTTTTTCTCCCACCGGGGGTAATAGTCCTATTAAACTCATAGAAATATTTACTTTTAAAGTTGCTATAATAGTTTGAAAACTATAAGGAAGAATAAGTTTATAAAACATTTTCCATTTACTTGCATGAAAACTTTTGAATAAAGAAACATAATTACTAGGAACAGAAGAATAAACACTATAAATATTAATAATAGAAGAAAAAACTGTAATAGTAACAGCCATAAATATTACTGAATGAACACTAGCACCAACCCAAATAATAATTAATGGTCCCAATGCTACCTTAGGAAGAGAATTTAACATAGTAATATATGGATCAATTATTTTTGAGAATAGAGGAAATCTCCATAATAAAAATGACATTACGATACTAATAATAGTTGATATAATAAAACTTAGAAAAACTTCTATAAAAGTAACTCCTATATGAACAAACAAGGAACCATTTTTTAATAATGAACAAAGATTATTTATAATTTTGCTTGGACTAGAAAATAAAAAAGTATTAATAATATGATAATTTCCTAATACTTCCCATATAATTAGGAATGCAGTAATAATCATTATTTGAAAAAAATAAATAATTCTTTTTTCTTTTTTATATTTTTTTATAAATAATTGATGCTCTAAACTAAATCTGTTCATCTAAATCACTCCATATTTGATTATAATATTTTGAAAAATTACTTTTTTCTCTATTCATAGAAGGAAGCTCGTTACAATCCCATTCTAGAATATATTCATTTTTCACTACAGCAGGCCTTTTTGAAAGAACAATAACTCGATTAGACATAGAAATTGCTTGACTAATATCATGAGTAACCATAATAGCAGTTTTTCCTTCTTTTTTTATGATATTATAGATATCATCATTAATCTTAATACTAGATTGATAATCTAATGCTGATGTAGCTTCATCTAGTAGCAGAATATCTGGTTTAACAGCAAGAGTACGAATAAGGGCACATCTTTGTTTCATACCTCCAGATAAATTATTTGGATATTGGTGAATAAAAGACTCTAAACCATAAGTTTTTAACAAGTAAAGAACGTAATTTTTATTTTCTTCAGTAAGTTGACCAGTTAACTCTAATCCTAACAAACAATTTTCTAGAATTGTTCGAAAAGGTAATAAAGAATTATCTTGCAGCATATACGCGATTTGATATCCTTTTTTTATAGAAATATCTCCTCCAGACTTATCAGTTAAGTCACTTAAAATAGATAAAATAGTAGATTTACCACAACCACTTGGGCCAACGATAGAAATAAAATCATTTTCATAAACAGAAAAATTAATATCTTCAAGAGCAGTAATTTCATTATTTAAAGTATGATATTTTTTATGCAAATGACTAACTTCCAAAAGTTTATTCATAATAATCCCCTCATTTTATAATATGATTGTTTATAAATTAATGTTAGGATATTTATTCCATAAAATGATAAAAAAACAAAGTATAAAAATACTTTATTTTATAGTATAGAATAATTTTTTATAAGATACTTTTTCTTTTAATTCTCCATAATCAATCATAATATCTTGAAGATGATTAAAAGATTCTTCAGTAAATTTAGTTGTCTTTGGCCAAGTATCATTTTTACGATATCTTAAAATAGCGCTTTTAATATCATCTAACGATGTATCTGGAAACTGAGAAGAAATTGTTTTTGCTACTTCTAAATCACTATGAGTATGAACATAGTTTAATCCCATCTGTATTGCTTTATCAAAGTTCTTTATAAGATTTTTATGCTTATTTATAAAGCTTTTCCTTGCAGAATATGAAGTATAAGGTACAATTCCACCTAATTCTCCAATACTAGCAACCACATATCCGTATCCTTGTTTTTCTAGCATTGTAGCAGTTGGTTCAAATAAGGTAACAAAGTCCCCTTGACCTCCAATAAATGCACCACTCATTGCAGCAAAAGCAATTGAAGTATCAATCTCCAAATCAGAAGGATTGATATTATTTTGTTTTAAAGCATATTCGAATGTCATCTCAGGCATACCACCAGCTCTACCACCAATAACTGATTTATTTTTTAGATCACTCAATGAAAAGTTTTTATATGGTTTCCTCGAAACAAGAAAAGTACCGTCTTTTTGTGTTAGTTGTGAAAATGTTTTTAAATAATTTTTTTCTCCACCATTATAAACATAAATAGTTGCTTCACTTCCACAAAGACCAATATCTGCATCCCCCGAAAGTAAAGCCGCTGAGACTTTATCTGCTCCACTAGTTAAAATAAGTTCAACATCAATTCCATTTTCTTTGAAATATCCTTTTTCTAAAGAAACATACATAGGTGCATAAAAAATAGTATGAGCAACTTCTGCTAAAGTAATTTTTTCAGTATCTTTAGATTTTTTTATGCGAGTATTATTAAACATATGGAAAAATATAGTTATGATAACTAAAAAACATAAAATAACAATAAATAATCTTTTTTTCATAAATATCTCCTATCATAATAAAATATGAATTAAAAAATAATATGAATGGGCATTTATAATATATAAAAAAATATAAAATTTTTTATAAAATTAAGATAGTGTATTACTCTAGTTCATTGAAAAACAAAGTTCATTGAAAAACAAAGTTTTACTTGAAAAAATAAGGATTTTATGATATAATATATCAAATTATGGGAGGGATGGATAATGAATAGGTTATTGAGTAAAAATTATATATTTATAATCATACTATTATTTATTTTTAAACTTTCTATAGTTTATGCTAAAGTAGATTCAATTGAATTAGCAGAAGATAAAAATACAAATAGTTATATAGCAAACATAAATTTTCCTTATAAAAGAACTACGGATGGAAAGTATTTATATTGCTTAAACATAAATAAAAAAACAGCAAAAAATATTAAAGCAAATATTGTAGAAAATAGTACTATTATAGATGGAGGAATTATCTATATTTTAAAAAATGGATATCCTAAAAAGTCTATAACCGGAGACAAGGATAAAGATTATTACATAACTCAGACAGCAATATGGTGGTATCTAGATACATTATATGAAAGTACAAATTTAGGAAAGCAATTTAAAGAAACTGGAAAGGATTCTTATAACTTAAGAAAATATGTAAAAGAATTAAAAGATAATGGATATAAACATAGAAATGATAATTTAAAAGTAAATGATACAATAAATATAAACGATATAAAGATGTCATTAGATAATAATTATTATGTATTAAATAATATTCAATTTGAAAATAAAAATATAAATAATTATAAATTAGAAATACAAAATGCTCCAAAGGGAACAAAAATAATTATTAATGAAGAAGAAAAAGAATATCAAAGTATAGTAGAAGGAAAGAAAAGCGATTTGGTAAAAATAAAAATACCAAATGAAAGTACTAAAAATACAAATATTAAATTAATTATAAGTACAACAATTGATAATTATATGGCTTATGAATATCAACCAACAGATAAAGATATGCAGAATCTTGTATTATTAGAAAAAACAAGTAATAAATCAATTGAAGAAAAAGACTTAACCAATTTAATGAATATAACTGAGGAAGAAGTAGTCGTACCAAATACTGATTCTACTCAATCATATACAATGATTTTCCTAGGTACATTAGTTTCCTTATTTGGAGTTAGGTGGATAAAAAAATATGAATAAAGAAAGAAAAAAAATATCTCCAACAACAACAGCTGCTATTGGATCAATAATTACAATCATCGGTGGTTTCTTACTTTCATATAATTATATAGAATCAAAAAAGATAGTTGCATATGATTATATGGCAAACATGTTTTATAATGGAACAGAAGTTATAGAAGTAGAACCGGAAGAAGAAGTTATTCCTCCAATAGAAGAAGAAAGAACCGAGGAGGTAACGGATGAATACATTGGATATTTAACAATACCAAAAATTAATTTAACAAAAGGATTTTTGGATAAGAGATCATCAGAAAACGATGTAGAAAAAAATATACTTGTAGTAGATGGTTCAAACTATCCAGATAAAGAGAAAGGAAACCTAATTCTAGCAGGACATTCAGGTACGGGATGGAAAGCATTTTTTAATGATTTATATAGAATTCAGCCAGGAGATACAGCATATATAACATATAAAGGAAAAAAATATGTATATTCATTCGTAAATATATATACTCAACCAAAAGTTGGAAAACTAGCAATATATCGTGATTATGATAAAACAACATTAACACTAATTACTTGTACAAATAATGATTCAACAACTCAGACAGTTTATATAGCAGAATTAATTAATATAGAAGAATAAAAAAGGGGTTGGTAATATGAGTAAAATTTCACTAGCAGAAAAATGGCAAATATTACTAGAAGTTACTAAAAGTTCATACTGGTTTTTATTAATCATAGTATTATTAGGAATACTTGGAATAATGTTACTAAACACAAATAAAAAAACAAAAAAAAGAAACAAGAAAATATATATAATATCATCAAGTATAATAGTAGCCTTAATAATTATTTTGTATCATGGACCAATAACAAATATTTTTGATTATATGATGAATAACCTATTTATAGCGATATACTTCCCAAATTTAGCAATATATTTTGCCGCACTAATCATTACTAATATTATTTTATGGATAAGTTTATTTCATTCAAAGACATCAGAAATAATCAAAAAAACAAACATAATTATTTATATTTTAATGAATTATTTATTGGTATTAATATTAAGCATAATTAATAAAGACAACTTAGATGTATTTTCTCAAAGCTCCGTATATAATAATAAAAACGCAACTGCATTAATTGAATTATCTAGTTTAATATTTATTATATGGATAATATTTTTAGTAATTTATAAAATTATTTTAAGCTATCTAACAAAAGATGAAAAAGAAAAAATAAAGAAAGTAATAGTAACAAAACCAATAAAAGTATTACCAGATAATTATGAACCAATTCATGTTCCTAATTATTCATATGGAAATATAAATAAAAAGAAGGAAGATATTTTTGAAAAAGAATACCAAGAAAACAAAAAACTAACTCAAGAATTTGAAAAACTTCTTACTGTAGATGATTACAAATTACTTTTAAAAATACTAAAAGAGCAAAAAGAAAAAGAACAAAGAGAAAAGCAATTAAATGAAGAACGTGAAATAAGAGAAAAAGAAAAACAAGAATGGTTACAATTTGAACAAGAAAGAAAAGAAGCAATAAGAATTGAGAAAGAAAGAAAAGAAGCCTTTAGATTAGAACAATTAAGAATAGAGGAATTACAAAAGAAAGAATTAGAACAAGAACAAGAGAAGTTTACAGAATTAGAAATGTTATATAGAGGTATTAGATAATTAAAAATGAAGAGTCATATTAAAGACTCTTCATTTTTTTTACATGCTTTCTTTTACTTTTCGAAAGTAAAAAAGTAAGATATAATAGAAAAGACAGGAAGTGAATGAAATGAATTTAGAAGATTTAAATGAGAAACAAAGAGAAGCGGTTTTATATAATGATGGGCCACTTCTTATTATTGCAGGAGCAGGCGCCGGAAAAACCAAAACTCTTACAACGAAAATTGCTTTTCTAATAGAAGAAAAAGATATTAGTCCATATAATATTTTAGCAATTACCTTTACAAATAAGGCTGCTAAAGAAATGAAAGATAGACTATTTTTACAAATTGGAAATGATGCAAAAAAATTAACAGTATCTACATTTCATAGTTTTGGTCTAAAATTATTAAGAGAAAATTATGAAAGACTAGGTTATGATAAAAATTTTGTTATAATGGATAGTGATGATTCCCTAACTGTTGTAAAAAAAATAATTAAAGATATGGGTTATGATCCAAAAATCTACAATCCAAGAGCTATTCGAAATAAAATTAGTAGTTGTAAAAATGAAATGACATCTCCAACACAATATGAAAGATTTGCAGTTAGCGATTATGAAAAAGTAATAAAAGAAGTATATGAAAAATATGAGATGAAACTACAAAGAAATAACTCCGTAGATTTTGACGACTTACTATTACTACCAATAGAATTATTCAAAAAAAATCCAGATGTATTAGAAAAATATCAGAATTTATATCAATACATATTAATAGATGAATATCAAGACACTAATGAAGCTCAATATATTTTAACAAAATTACTTAGTGAAAAAAACAGAAAAATCACTTGTGTTGGAGATGATTCTCAAAGTATTTATAGTTTTAGAGGGGCAAATTATAAAAATATTTTAAATTTTGAAAAAGATTATAAAGATGCTAAAACAATACTTTTAGAACAAAATTATCGTTCAACAAGTACAATATTAAATGCTGCTAATCAAGTTATAAAAAATAATAAAATGAAAAAAGAAAAAAATCTTTGGACAGCAAGAGGAGAAGGCGAAAAAATAAAATATTATCGAGCATTTAATGAGAGAGACGAAGCCCAATATGTTATTCGTAAAATAAAAGAATTAATAAATAAAAATATAGAATATAAAGACATAGCAGTTCTTTATAGAACAAACGCTCAATCTCGTGTAATGGAAGAGGAAATGTTAAAAGAAAATCTTCCTTATAGAGTAGTTGGTAGTTTTTATTTCTATTCTAGACGTGAAATAAAAGACTTAATTGCCTATTTAAGATTAATTCATAACTATAAGGATAATGTTTCCTTACTAAGAGTAATTAATACACCAAAAAGAGGAATAGGATTAAAAACCATAGAAAACTTAACTAGAATAGCTGACGACAATGAAATAAGTTTATATGAAGCTATCTCATCAGGAAAAGAGTTAGAGTTTAAAAATTTAATAGAGCGATTAAGAGAAGTATCTGAAAATTTAACATTAACTGAATTAATTGATAAAGTACTAGACGCCTCTGGAATGAAAAAAGAATTAGAAACAGAAGGAAGTCTAGAATCAGAAGTTAGACTTGAGAACCTAGAAGAATTTAAATCAATTACTAAATCTTTCGAAGAAAGAGAAGGATTAATATCTTTAGAAGAATTCTTATTAGAAATAAGCTTAATAAGTGATGTAGAAGAGTATAAAGATGATCCGAATAGAATTAGTCTAATGACTGTTCACTCCGTAAAAGGGCTAGAGTATAATCATGTATTTGTAATAGGGATGGAAGAAGGTATTTTTCCACATATGAATTCATTAATGGAAAGCAGTGATGTAGAAGAAGAAAGACGGTTAATGTATGTAGCAATTACCAGAGCAAAAGATGATTTACATCTAGTAAATGCTAGAAGAAGAACATTATTTGGTAAAGAGCAAATTAATCCAGTAAGTAGGTTTTTAAATGAGATTAATAAAGATCTGATTGAAACAAATGTAAAAGAAGAATTTAAGAAAGAAGAACAAAAAATAGAAGTAGGGGAAATGTTCAGAGAAGAAGATGTTGACTACCAAGTAGGAGACTATGTTTACCATGAAACATTTGGAACTGGAAAAGTAGTTGAAGTAACTAATACATTAGTAAGTGTTGCCTTTAAACATCCACATGGAATAAAAAAATTAATGAAGAATCATAAAAAATTATCAAAAGTATAAACCAAATAGTTGTAGATAAAAAAATATGTTATAATGAAATAAATATAATGAGTAAAGGAGAACTATATGAATAAAGATTTAACTTTAGTTATTTTAGCAGCCGGTATGGGAAGTCGTTTTGGAGGATTAAAACAAATTGAACCAATGGGGCCAAATGGAGAATTTATAATAGATTATTCCATATATGATGCAATAAAAGCAGGTTTTAATAAAGTCGTTTTTTTAATTAAAGAAGAAAATTATAACATTTTTAAAGAAACAATAGGTAGTAGAGTAGAAAAACATATTAAGGTAGAATACTGTTTCCAAAATAATGAAAATGTTCCAATTTTTTATGAAGAGTTAAAAGAAAGAAAGAAACCTCTAGGAACAGCTCATGCTATACTTTGCTGTAAAGATAAAGTAAATGAACCATTTATGATAATCAATGCAGATGATTTTTATGGAAGAGATGCTTTCATACAAGGGGCTAATTATTTAAAAGAGATAAGAACAGATGATTTTCCACATCAATATGGAATGGTTGGGTATCTTGTAAAAAATACTATTACAGAAAATGGTGCAGTAAAAAGAGGAGTATGTGAAATAGAAAACAACTTATTAACAAATATTGTGGAAAGTAATGTTGGAAGAATAGATGATGGAACAATAGAAGCTGTTCCCTTAAATGAAGCATTACCAAAATTTAAGGTCAATGAAGATGATACTGTTTCTATGAATATGCTTTTATTTGATCCAAGTATTATGGAATATATTGAAAGTAATTTTAAAGAATTTTTAGAAGAAAGTAAAGATAATTTAGAAAAATGTGAATACCTAATTCCAGATGTATTATTTAAATCAATAGAAGAGAAAAAATCAATTTGTAAAGTTATTCCAACAACAGCCACTTGGTACGGTGTAACATATAAAGAAGATGCTCCTAGTGTAAAAGAATCAATAAAAAAATTAGTTGATAATAAAGAATATCCACTACATTTGTGGAAAAAGTAAAAGGAATAGGGAATAAAATAAAAAAGAAAATTATTAGTATATTTATATTGCTATTACTGATGATAGGAATATCTCCCATAAATGCAGAAGAAAAAACAGAAATAAAAAAGGTCGGAGAAGGAGAAAATTTTGTAGTAAAGTATAATGATGAAAATCAGTTTACTGTTAAAGGAATTTCTTTAAATATATATGAAGAAAATATAGATACTCCTAGTAGTAAAAGCTTTTTACTAAATCCAAAGACAGATATTTCAGATGAAAAAACGAAAGATGATAATCAAATAGTTAAAGTAGATAATACAAGTGCTAATAAAAGTTCAATAATAATATTTCTTAGTATATTTATGATTATTATAGGGGTAATTGTTATTATATCAACAATTTATATTAAAAAAAGTAGAGCATATAATAATTAATTTATCAATCAGGGGGGATATAATGAATATAATAGTTATAGGAATAGACAATAAAGAATGCCTTACTGGGGTTGTATATACATATTGTCAAAATGGTTATAGGATAGACAGGCTTATTGAAGGAAACAGCAATTTTCTAAAAAATATACAAAATAAAAATAACATAATGAATTATTTAAAAGAAGGTCAATCATTAATCTTAAAAGAAGGCATTATTTGGCAAGCATATCTAGGAACAAAAAAAATAGAAGGATGTTCTTATAAACCAAAAAATGAATTCTATGAGATGATAGCTGAAGATAATGGAACATGTCTAAGCGAAGTAATTAATAATTTAGAGAAATCAATACCAAGACCTCGTCAACATAAAAAAAAGATAGATGTAGATTTATTATGGAAATAAAGAAACATTTATTTTTTTTTATTATTTGATGATAATTGATTTTTTTCATAATAAAATAATGATATACTAAAAAAAGAAAAGGTGATTACATGAAAGATAGAATGAATGAATTAATTGATATAATAAATGAAGCAGATTATAATTATCATACACTTGATAATCCAACTATAACCGATCAAGAATATGACAAATATTTAAGAGAACTATTTGAAATTGAAGAAATGCATCCTGAATGGATAAGAGAAGATTCTCCTACTCAGCATGCCGGTGGAAAAATTATAGAAGGATTTGAGAAAGTAACCCATAAAATTCCAATGATGTCATTATCAGATGTTTTCTCTGAAGAAGAATTAATTTCATTTGATGAAAGAATAAAAAAAGAAGGAATCACACCAGAATATATGTGTGAACTTAAAATAGATGGATTATCTGTATCTTTATTATATGAAAAAGGAAAATTAGTAAGAGCAGCAACAAGAGGAGATGGAACAGTAGGAGAGGATATTACTCATAATGTTAAAACAATAAAAGTAATTCCTCTAAAATTAAAAGAAGAAGTTGATATTGAAGTACGTGGAGAAATATTCATGAACAAAAAAACACTTGAAAAACTAAATGAAGAAAGAAAAGCTAAAGGAGAACCGCTACTTCAAAACTGTAGAAATGCTGCAGCAGGATCAATTCGCCAATTAGATTCTAAAGTTGCTGCAAAAAGAAAATTAGATAATTTTATCTATCATTTACCTAATCCCTTAGATTATAGTATTGAAACCCATAGTGAGGCTATTGATTATATGAAAAGGCTTGGTTTTAAGACAAATCCAAATAATAGATTAGTCTCATCTATGAAAGAAGTACTAGAATTTATTGAAGAAAAAGGGAAAATAAGAGAATCTCTTCCTTATGATATAGATGGTGTTGTAATTAAAGTGAATAATATTAGGCAACAGCAAAAATTAGGGTATACGGCTAAATATCCAAAATGGGCAACCGCATATAAATTTCCAGCAAAAGAAGTTTTAACCAAACTAAAAGATATTATTTTTACGGTAGGAAGAACAGGACAAATCACCCCTAATGCTGTATTAGAACCAGTTATTGTTGCAGGAAGTACAATTTCTAGAGCAACTCTTCATAATGAAGATTATGTAAAAGAAAAAGATTTAAAAATAGGAGATATTGTTTCAATTAGAAAAGCAGGAGATGTTATCCCAGAAGTAGTTGAAAGAAAACTAGAAAGAAGAACTGGAGAAGAAAAAGACTTTGAAATGATAACAGAGTGTCCAATGTGTCATACCACCTTGGTAAAAAAAGAAGGGCAAGTAGATTATTTTTGCCCAAATACAAAATGTCCAGCTAGAAATATAGAAGGCCTAATTCATTTTGTATCAAGAGATGCCATGAATATAGATGGTCTAGGGGAAAGAATAATGGAAGACTTCTATAATTTTGGTTTTATTGGAAACATTGCAGATATCTATTGTTTAAAAAGCCATGAACAAGACCTAATAAGACTAGAAGGGTTTGGAGAAAAATCCGTTTATAATTTATTAGAAGCTATAGAAAAAAGTAAAGAAAATTCACTAGAAAGATTAATTTTTGCCTTAGGTATTCCTCATGTAGGTGTAAAAACTGCCAAAATACTAGCAACAAATTTTCAAACAATTGATAATTTAGAAAAGGCATCAATGGAATGTTTAGTTGAAATACCAGATATAGGAGATATAATAGCTAAAAGTATTATTGCTTATTTTGAAGACAATCATAATAAATCTATTATTGATGAATTAAAAGAATTAGGAATTAATACAAAAACTACCAGTATGAAAAAAGTAGAAAAAAATGAGGAGTTTACAGGAAAAACATTTGTATTAACAGGTTCATTAGAAATATTTTCAAGAGAAGAAGCCAAAGAAAAAATAGAATCTTTAGGAGGAAAAACAGTGGACTCTGTATCTAAAAAAACATCAGTTGTAATTGTAGGAAAAAATCCTGGAAGTAAATATCAAAAAGCCCAAACACTAAACATTCCAATTTGGACTGAAGAAGAATTTCAAGATAAAATAAATAATAAATAGAGGTCATATGAAAAAAAATATTGAAAAAAGATTAAAATTAATAACAATATCATTTATATTAATTATTCTATTATTAATATCAACATCTATAATAATATATTCTACTGAGAATAATAAAGAAGAAGGAATACAAGAAAGAGAAGAAATAAATACAAGTAAAATAATTACATGTATATCAAACGAACAAAAAGATGATGTTTATGATACTGAGATTGTACAAATTGAAAATGGTATTTTATTAACTAGAACGAATAGTAAACATTGGAATCATTCAACTCCTAATCAAGTAACTTGTAATTATTATACGGAACAAAGTACCAAATTAAATAGTCTTACTGGAGTGGAGAGTCATATTACTTGTAATGATGTAGAGGGTTCTGTAGAAACAACATACACAATAAGTGAGATAAATAGAGATGAGGTACGTCTAAAACAATTTGATTTTATGGAAAAAAATAACATATTTTATGAAGCAGGATGGTTAGACTATATGAAAAGAAGTAACTATAATTGCACATCAGATTAGTAGAAAAGCTTTACAAAATAAGGAAAAAATGATATTATATACCCTAAATAGGGGTGGTAGAATGTCAAAAAAGGAAAAACATGGTTCTATTAATGAAATATTCATGAATATAGGTAAGAAACAAGAAGAAATAATAGAATCATATACTGAAGATAATACTGATAATAATTTGTCTCATGATGATAAAGAACAATATGAAGAATATGAAGAATTTACATCATTTGATGATGATGATAATGATGATGAATATGATAATATAGATTTAGATGAAGAATATGAAGATGAATTTGATAATAAAGAGACCTTTTCTCCAATTTATAAATACTTAGGAGTAATAATAGTTATTGGGATGATACTTGTATTAGATTTTATGTGTGGATTAAAACTAGGTATTGGACCAATATTTGCTATACCATTAAAAACATATGATGATGGAGGAACTATTGAATATTACGGACTTGGATATAAAGTAATAAAGTATAATCAAATTCAAGGAAGAAGAGATAAAGAAATAGGATCATGGTCATTAAAGTATAATTCTAACCCAATTACAATACAAGATATAGATTTTGCAATAAGTATGAAAGACGATAAAAATAATACTATAGAAAAATATAATAATAAATTTGTCAGATTAATCACTACTTTACAAAAGAATGATACAAGCAATAAAGAATTAATATTTGGTTTTTATGATGATAAACAAGAATTTGAAATAGAACTTATCTGTAAAAATAAGGAAATACAAAACAATAATATTACTTTAGAAATTGGAAAAGAAACAACAATTCTAGGAAAACTATCTTATGATAAAAATAAAAAGTTTTATATAAAGAATTGTTTTATAGAACAATAGAAAAGGAGTAAAAAAATAATGTTCAATAATTTTTTTAAGAAAGAAATAATTAAAGAAGAGAAAACGTATCCAAATATTATATTAGAAAAGGATGACAATCTAGAAACAATAGGAGAATGGTTCGGTTTATCAACAAAGAAAATAGATAGAGATGAAATTAGAAAAAGAATAGCAAATCTACTATATCAGTCAGGAATATCCAAAGATGAAGAATGTGAACTAACACTTTTCAAAAGAGAGAACATCTCTTATAATCTGCATCTTAATAAAGAAGATATAAATTATACACTTTCTTTTTGTTGGGAAAATGAATGTAGAAATATACCAGAGTGGAAAATAAAAAATGAAAATACATCAAGAAGATACTTTGTATTTCATAATTATACAGAAAAAAAAGATACATTATTTTTAAGAGAAGAAGCTATAAACAATAAAAAAACCAAATTTATAAGAGAAAATTCAAAAGATGAAGTAATAATTAAATTAGAAGATAAAGTAAAAATAATTGAAATAAAAATAGAAAACAATTCATCAACTGAAATAATAATAGATACTATTAAACATTATATAGATGCTGTTGATAATACAGATACTCTTATAAATAAAACCACATTAGAGAAAATGATAATAGAATTAAATAATGATATAAAATATACTATAGAAGAAACTTTAAATGAAAATCACAAAATAAAAAATAATAAGTAAAAAAAATAGGAAAGAATACCTTTCCTATTTTTGTTCAAACGAAAAGTGTGTTATAATATAGAAGTTAGAGGAAGGAGTTTATAGAATGGATAAACTATCAAGAGAAGAAATATTACACGTGGCAGATTTAGCTAGGATTGAATTAACAGAAGAAGAAATAGAAAAATATCGAGTTCATATAAAAAAATTATTAGATGATATAGAAAAGATAAAAGATGTAAAAGGGTATGATGATGAGCAATTAATTGCTCCTTGGAGTGAAAATTGTATTTTAAGGGAAGATAGGGTAGGAAATATGCTAGAGCCAAAAGAAGTTATTGAACATGCTCCAAGACATAGTGGCAATTATATTCAAGTACCTGTTGTTATAGGGGAAAGTGAGGGAGCATAATGAAATATTTAAACTTATCGATAAAAGAAATTAATAAATTATTAAAAGACAAAAAAATTAAACCAATTGATTTAGTTAATGAAGCAATAGAAAATATAGAAAAACATAAAGAATATAATGCCTATATTACATTAAATAAAGAAGAGGCAATAAAAAAAGCTAAAGAATTAGAAGATAAAGAAGTAGATAATTTGTTTTTTGGAATCCCTATTGCTATAAAAGATAATATAATTACTAAAAACTTAAGAACAACATGTGCATCCCATATGTTAGATAATTTTATACCTCCTTATAATGCTACCGTAATAGAAAAAATAAAAGAAAAAAATATGATTATCATTGGAAAAACCAATATGGATGAATTTGCAATGGGATCAAGTTCGAGAACAAGCTATTTTGGGCCTCCAAAAAATCCATGGAATAAAAATAAAATATCTGGAGGAACATCTGGGGGAAGTGCTACTACTATCGCATCCCGTGATTTACCAATTGCCCTTGGAAGTGATACAGGAGGAAGCATTAGACAGCCATCCGCATATACAGGAATTGTTGGATTAAAGCCAACTTATGGAAGAGTATCTAGATATGGGTTAGTAGCATATGCATCAAGTTTTGATCAGATTGGACCAATGACCAGAAATGTATATGAGAATGCACTACTATTAGAAACAATAGTTGGACATGACGAAAAAGACCTAACAAGCTCAAAAAGAGAAACAGAAGATTTTACAAGATTAATTGGAAAAGATATTAAAAATATGAAAATTGCTATTCCAAAATTTTTTGTAAGTGATATAGTTGATAAGGAAATAATTGAAAAAATTAATCAAACAATAGAAATTTTGAAAAAAAACGGAGCAATAGTTGACTATGTAGACATGAAATACATAGAAAATACAGTAACACTATATCAAATTATTGCGATGGGAGAAGCAAGTTCCAATCTAGCAAGATATGATGGAATTCGCTATGGTTTCTCTTACGAAAATCCAAAAGACATAAATGATTTATATTTAAAAACTAGAAAAGAAGGATTTGGAGAAGAAGTAAAACAAAGAATTATGGTTGGTTCGTATATATTAAGTGGAGAAAATGCAAAAATATATTATAATAAAGCCTTATCAATTAGAGATGACATAAAAAAAGAATTCAGTAGAATATTTGAAAATTATGATTGGATAATTGGTCCAACAACAACGACAACAGCCTATAATTTAGATGATCCAATGGATGACCCATCAAAAGCCTTTATGGATGATGTATTAGTTATTCCAGCAAACTTAGCAGGACTTCCAGGAATAAATATACCAATAGGCTTTGATAAAAGTAATATGCCAATTGGAATGCATATAATTGGAAATTCATTTGAAGAAGCAAAAATCTATCAACTAGCATCATTAATTGAAAAAGAATTAAAACTAGACTTAAATCCATGGAAAGGAGAAGAAAATGAGTAATTATATACCAACAATTGGAGTAGAAGTCCATGTAGAATTAAAAACAAAAACAAAGATATTTTCTCCATCCACAAATGGTTATGGAGAAATGGCAAACTCTCTAACAAATGAAATAGATTTAGGATATCCAGGAACTTTACCAAGATTAAATGAAGAGGTTATCAATCTAGGAATTAAAGCCGCAACAATTCTTAATTGTAAAATAAGAAAAGTAATGCATTTTGATAGAAAAAACTATTTCTATCCAGACATTTCTAAAAATTATCAAATCACTCAGAATAGAACACCAATAGGATATGATGGATATGTAGAAATAGAAATAGATGGAGAAAAGAAAAAAGTTGAAATAGAAGAAATTCACATTGAAGAAGATACTTGTAAAAGTGCCCATCGAGGAGAAAAAACCTTATTAGACTTTAATCGGGCTGGAGTTCCTTTAATAGAAATTGTTACTAAACCATGTATGACATCATCTAAAGAAGCAAAATTATATCTTGAAAAACTAAGAGAATTACTAACATACGGCGATATAAGTGATTGTAAAATTGAAGAAGGTTCAATGAGAGCAGAACCAAATGTTTCACTTCGAAAAAATGAATCAGATCCATTTGGTACAAAAGTAGAAATAAAAAATATAGGATCAATTTCTAATGTTGTGGCTGGAATTGAAAAAGAAATTGAAAGACAAACAAAATTATATGATAAAGGAGAAAAAATTGTTCCACAAACAAGAAGATATGATGATAAAATTGGGGACACAGTTTTGATGAGAGTAAAAGAAACTGGAAACGATTATCGTTATTTTCCAGAGCCTGATATTCCGTTTGTAGTTTTAACAGATGAACAAATAGAAGAGGTTCAAAAAACAATCCCAATGCTACCAGATGAAAGAAGAAAAAAATATTTAGAACTAGGAGTATCAGAAACAAATACAAAAAAATTAATTCAAAATAGAAACTTAAGTGATTTCTTTAATACCATTATAGATGAAAAAACAAATCATCAAATTGCCAGTAACCTATTATTAGGAGATATTTCTGCATATTTAAATAAAAATGAAAAGACAATTGATGAAACAACTCTAAATAAAGAAAGAATACTAGAGCTTATTAAACTAATGGAAGGAAATAAACTATCAAGTAAAAATTTAAAAGAAATACTAGATAGTATATTAGAAACTAATTCAAAAATTGAAGAAATAATAAAAGAAAAAGGTATCCAAAATATCACAGACGATAACAAAATTATAGAAATTGTTAAGAAAATTATAAATGAAAATGAAGAAAGCGTAACAGATTATAAAAATGGACACGACCGAGCAATTAAGTATTTAATGGGACAAGTTATGAAAGAGACAAAAGGAACAATTAATCCAAAAATTGCTATGGAAATATTAAAAGAAGAGCTCGATAAGTAAACAATATAACGAAAAGAACATTTCACAGAATTTGTGGAATGTTCTTATAATATTATGAGAATTTAAAAAATAAAAAATTAGTAAGTTGAAAATACAATACATATAGTGTATAATATTTTACAGGATGTGAAAATATGAAATTTATAAAAAAACATATAAATGCAATAGTAGGGTTAGGAGTAATTTTACTTGTAATAATAGGCCTTTTAATATTAAAAGATATTTTTTATCCTACAGAAAATAAAGCAATATACGGAACTAGAACAGAAGGTGTAAAAAAGAATCCTATTAAAGATGAACATAAAAATGCAATTATAGCAGCTTTTAATGGAAAAGCTAATAGTACTACAATAAGAATAGCAGGTAGAATAATTTATATAGATATTAAACTTAATGGAGAAATTACAAGAGATGAAGCAAAAAATATATCTGGAGCATCACTTGGACAATTACCTGATAATATTAAAAATTATTATGACATACAATTTATCATAGAAAACGATACAAATACGGCTGAATTTCCAATTATAGGATATAAACATCATACAAAGCCTGAAATTAGCTGGACAAAGGATAGAACGGTGGGTTAAAATGAAAAAAAAATTAATAATTATTGTTCCTCTTATAATAGCAATTATAACATTTATATTTGTATATAGATATTATAATAAAGAAGATAAAACTACAACTCTTACAGTACAAGAAAAAAGATGGGTTGAAAATAATAAGGAACAAACATTTGATTTTGAAGTAGTAAATGATTATCCATTATATGGTACTAATGGAGAAGGGGTTATATTTGACTTTATTAAAGACTTTGAAGAAATAATAGGAATAGAGTTTAATAAAATTCCATATTTAAAAACATCCTCTCCAACAACAGAAGGAATAAAAATAAACATATATAGTAATGATACAAAACTTAGTAAAAAAGACTTATTTCTATTTAATGATAATTATGTTGCTGTAGGAAAAACATATCAAAGAATTAACCATATACAAAATATGAAAAATATCATATTTGGTGTATTAAAAGAAGATACTGATGAAATAAGTTTCTATTTAAAAAGTGGAACAAATTTATCATATAAATCGTATGATAATATATCATCATTATATGAGGCATTAGATAAAAATGAAGTAAATATGATAATTGTACCAAATATTATGTACTTAGATTATACAATAGAAAAAGACAAATATTATTTAAACTACTATTTTACAGAAATTAGAAAACAGATTGCTATAACTTTAGGAGATAATAAAAAATTAAATAATATTATAAAAAAATATTATAATAAATGGAGACAAACAAATTATATAAAAGAATATAATAATGCATATCTAAATTACTATATAGAAAAGAATAAATTAAGTGCCAAGACAAAAGCTTCATTAATTTCAAAAAATTATACATACGGATATATAAAAAATGAACCATATGAATTAAAAGTAAATGGA